>JBJERT010000193.1:0-5248 GCA_051882435.1 Faecalibacterium sp. | reverse complement strand
CCGCGCTGCTTTTTTGCGCCGGGCCGCCACCGGAAAAATGGGACCGCGTTTCGGATTTGGACGAAGGTTGCACAAGCATGAAATTTTGTGTTGTATATCAAAAAGATTTTATGATTTGAAAAGAATACCTGTGCATAAATAACAAAATATATCACCGATTCTTGGTGAATCGTTCTATTGCGGACAATCTTTTGGGGCATTATAATACAAACAGATACCGCAAGTCTGCTCACACTGCGGGCCGCTGCGGACATCGTGTGATATGAATGAAGGAGAAGATTGCTATGAAAATGATTACCCGCCGCAATTTCCTGAAGGCCTCCGCCGTTGTCGGCGCAGCCGCTGCGATGACTGCCTGCGGCGGCAGCTCCGCAAGCTCTACCGCTGCCTCTTCTGTGGCCGCTTCTTCCGTTGCCGCTTCCTCTGAGGCTGCATCCGGCTCCGCAAAGATCGGCGTGTGCATCTACCAGTTCGCCGATAACTTCATGACCCTGTACCGCACCGATCTGGAAGGCTATCTGAAGGATATGGGCTACTCCGTCACCATCGTCGACGGCAAGAACGACCAGAACACCCAGACCGAGCAGATCAACACCTTCCTGCAGCAGGGCGTGGACGTGCTGGTCATCAACCCGGTCCAGACCACTTCCGCACAGACCATCGTGGATACCATCTCTCCCTCCGGCACCCCCATCGTCTTTATCAACCGTGAGCCGGACAAGGCGGTTCTGGATTCCTACGCAGGCAAGTGCTGCTACGTCGGCGCCGACGCCCGCCAGTCCGGTACATATCAGGGCGAGCTGATCCTCGAGACCGAGAACAAGGGCGACATCAACGGCGACGGCAAGGTCACCTATATCATGTGCAAGGGCGACCCCGAGAACATCGATGCGCAGTACCGCACCGAGTTTTCCATCAAGGCTCTGACCGACGCGGGCGTCGAGGTGGAGTGCCTGTACGAGTATCTGGACAACTGGGATCAGACAACCGCACAGCAGGACGTGGCCAACGCTCTGGCACAGTACGGCGACAAGATCGAGGTCGTATTCTGCAACAACGACGCTATGGCTCTGGGCGCTCTGCAGTCCATCCAGCAGGCTGGCCGCACCGTCGGCAAGGACATCTATCTGGTCGGCGTTGACGCACTGAAGGAAGCAGTCCAGAACGTTGTCGACGGCAACATGACCGGCACCGTCCTGAACGACGACGTGGGCCAGGCTACCGCTGCCGCCGAGGCTACCAAGCTGTTCGTCGAGGGCAAGGCAGTCGAAGAGTATTACTGGGTCGATTACGTCAAGGTCACTCCCGAGAATGCTGCTCAGTATCTCTGATAGAGCGACTGGGAACGACTCACAGTTGTAAAGTGCGCAGTTGGTCCTGACGGCTTTATAAAAGCGTGACGAGCGCATGCGTGCGAGAACAGTCTCTCCGCGCATGCGCCTTGTTTTGAAAAAGGACCCGCCGCGCCCCGAAGATCGACAAAAGGAGGCTCTGCGGAATGTCAGAATACCGTCTGGTAATGAGAGGCGTGGTCAAGACCTTCCCCGGCGTCAAAGCGCTGGATCACGCCCAGTTGGAGCTTCGCCCCGGTAAAGTTATGGCCCTGATGGGCGAGAACGGCGCTGGTAAGTCCACCCTGATGAAATGTATGTTCGGCATTTACAAGATGGATGAGGGCGAGATCGAATACGAGGGAGAAAAGGTTTCCATCCCCACCCCGCTGGATGCACTGAACCGCGGCATCGCGATGGTGCATCAGGAGCTGCAGCCCATCCCGGCCCGCACTGTGGCCGAAAATATCTGGCTGGGCCGCTTCCCCACCAAAAAGCTCGGCCCGGTCACGGTCGTGGACCATGCCAAGATGTACGCCGATACCGATGCGCTGCTCAAAAAGCTGAAGCTGGAGATCAACTCCCACGCAAAGCTCGGCTCCCTGAGCATCGCCCAGATGCAGATGGTCGAGATCGCCAAGGCCGTCTCCGCCAACTGCAAGGTGCTGATCCTGGACGAGCCGACCTCGTCTCTGACCGAGAACGAGGTGCAGTCTCTGTTCCGCATCATGCGCGAGCTGAAAGAGCAGGGCGTGGCGCTGGTCTACATCAGCCATAAGATGGACGAGATCAAGGTCATCGCGGATGAAGTCACGATCATGCGCGACGGCCAGTATATCGGCAAGTGGGACGTCGCCGGTATGACCAAGGACGAGATCATCGCCAAGATGGTCGGCCGTGAACTGTCCAACCTCTACCCGCCGCTGGAGAACCACCCCACCGACGAGGTCATGATGAAGGTGGAAGACTTCACCTCCATCCATCCGCGTTCCTTCCGCCATTGCAGCTTTGAGCTGCGCAAGGGCGAGATTTTGGGCGTGGCCGGTCTGGTGGGCGCACAGCGCACCGAGCTGATGGAGGGCATCTTTGGTCTGCGCGCCCACACCAGCGGCAAGGTCTGGATCAAGGGCGAGGAAGTCTCCATCAAGCGCCCGCGGGACGCGATCCACAAGAGCGTCGCCCTGCTGACCGAGGACCGCCGGGCTACCGGCATCCTCGGTGTGCTGAGCGTGGCGGATAACATCTCCATCGCCTCGCTGGATGACCTGCGCAAAGGCCCTCTTATGCTGGACAACAAGAAGATCCTGGATCTGGTGCAGGAAAACAAGGAGAAAATGGCCATCAAGGTGCCCAGCCCCCAGACCCAGATCAAGAGCCTGTCCGGCGGCAACCAGCAGAAGGTGCTGATCGCCCGCTGGCTGGCCAATAACCCCGATGTGCTGATCCTGGACGAGCCGACCCGCGGCATCGACGTCGGCGCGAAGTATGAGATCTACTGCATCATTGCCGACCTGGCCAAGCAGGGCAAGAGCATCATCATGATCTCCTCCGAAATGAGCGAGATCATCGGCATGTCCAACCGTGTCATGGTCATGTGCGACGGCCGCATCACCGGCTTTATCGACGGCAAGGACGCGACGCAGGAGAATATCATGGCTCTGGCCACCCAGTTTGAGACCGCGCCCACCACGGCGGCGGCCAATCAATAATAAGGAGGCTGTCTATTGTGGAAGCTACCAAAAAGTTGAACAGCAAGGCCGTGACCAAGTGGCTCGGCAATAACGCTATTATCGTGATGATGCTGCTGGTCTCGCTGGTCGTCGGCATCATCCACCCCAATTTCTTCGCCTGGAATAACCTTATCAACCTGTTCAAGAACGTTTCGATCCGCTATATCATCGCTCTGGGTATCTCCGGCTGCCTCATCACCACCGGCAACGACCTGTCCGCCGGTCGTGTCGCGGGCTTCGCTGCCTGCCTGGCCTGCATCTTCGCCCAGACTGAGGGCGCCGCAGGTAAGTTCTATCCCAACCTGCCCACGCTGCCCACTCCCGTGGTGTTCCTGCTGGTCATCGCCATCTGCGCCATCATCGGCCTGTGCAACGGTCTGGTGGTCTCTTACCTGAAGGTCCAGCCCTTTATCGCAACGCTGGGTATGCAGCAGGTGGTCTATGGTATCTGCCTGGTCTATACCGGCGGTACCCCCATCGGCTCGCTGAACAAGAACTTCACCTCTCTGGCCAGCAATACCATCATTGGCATCCCTGTTCTGATTTGGATCGCCCTGATCGTGGCCGTCTGCTTCTGGTTCCTGTACAACAAGACCCGCCACGGTAAGTATATGTATGCCATCGGCGGCAATGAGGCTGCTGCCGAAGTCGCGGGCGTCAACGTCGCGGCGACCAAGATTCGTATTTATATTCTGGCTTCCTGCATGTTCGGTCTGGCAGGCTGCCTGCTGGCGGCAAAGTCCGGCGGTGCGTCGGTCAATACCGCGCAGGGCTATGAGCTGGACGCTATCGCGGCTTCCACCATCGGCGGCGTGTCCACCACCGGCGGCGTCGGCACCGTGCCCGGCGTTCTGGTCGGCGTTCTGGTCTTTGAGCTGATGAAGGTCGCCCTCCAGTTCATGAACGTCAACTCCTCGTACACTTATATCGTTCAGGGCCTTGTCATTATCGTGGCTGTTGCTATCGATATCCGCAAGTATCTGGCAAAGAAGTAAGCTTTCTCCTTCCGAAAGAGCTCCTTTTGGGCCGTCCGCCGCAGTTCTGGCGGGCGGCCTGCTTTTTTTCTTCACAAGTGTGTGGTAGAATGGGAGCAGAGCAAAGAACTTTTCACCCGGCCTGTGCAGAGGCATGGGCCATATCGGGAGGGACGATCATGGAGGACAAAAAACAGACTGCCGACCGCGAGGCCGAGCTGGCGCGGCGCGAGGCGATCCTGGCCCAGCGGGAGGCCCAGCTCGCGCAGGAGCAGGCCGAGCTGGAAGCCCTGCGCGCCGCGCAGGAGAGCGGGGAGACGGGGAAAAAGGGGTTCTTGAACAACGGAGACCCCAATTTCAAAAATCCCAAGGAAAAAATGTATGACCATTTTCCCCTGACAGTGCATCAGATGGATATTATCATCGGTGTGCTGTTTGCGCTGATCGCGCTGTTCTTGATCTTGGGGTTCACCCATACCAGCTTTTTCGGGCTGTTCGGAGGCTGAAAAAGAAAGACCCGCGTCCCGGCTGTTTGTACAGCGCAGGGCGCGGGTCTTTTGGACTGCGGAAGATCACTTATCCAGCTCAGAGGTGCAGTGCGGGCAGCGCACAGCCTTGATGGGGATCTCGGTCTGGCAGTAGGGGCAGACCTTGGTGGTGGGGGCCGCGGGGGCAGCCGGGGCGGGGGCAGGCTTCTTGTGCAGCAGGTTGATGGTCTTGATGACCAGGAACAGCACGAAGGCCACGATCAGGAAGTTGATGACCGCATTGAGGAAGGAGCCGATGCCGATGCCGACGTCGCCGATCTGGATGACCACGCTGGAGAAATCCGCGTTGAAGAACAGGCCGATGATGGGGGAGATGATGTCGCCTACCAGAGAGTTCACGATGGCCGTGAACGCCGAGCCGACGACCACGCCGACCGCCATGTCCAGCACGTTGCCGCGCATGGCGAACGCCTTGAACTCCTCCAAAAACTTTTTGATGCCCTTTGCGTTTTCGTTTGCCATAAGATTCGATTCCTTTCATAGTTCCCGCACAGGCGGAAGGAAAATATGTCGTTCTCTAATGATAGCGGAAAACCAGGCGGTTGGCAAGAGATAGGAGCAAATTTTGGGGGAAAGAACGGGGGTTTTCCCGCTTTTTGAAAAAAGCGGGGCAAAAACTTTTCAATCGCAAGCCGCATACGCGGCTTGCAGAAGGGATAGGGGAG
>JBJERT010000192.1:0-5258 GCA_051882435.1 Faecalibacterium sp. | reverse complement strand
GAGATCGAGCCGCTGAAGCACGAGGTGGGCACCTGCTACCGCTGCCATACCACCATCGAGCCGATGGTCTCCAAGCAGTGGTTCGTCAAGATGGAGCCGCTGGCCCAGCCCGCCATCGAGAGCGTGGAGAAGGGCGAGATCAAGTTCGTGCCCGAGCGCTTCACCAAGAACTATATGAACTGGATGAAGAACACCCGCGACTGGTGCATCAGCCGTCAGCTCTGGTGGGGCCATCAGATCCCGGCGTGGTACTGCGACGACTGCGGCGAGACCATCGTGGCCAAGAGCGCGCCCGCGGCCTGCCCCAAGTGCGGCTGTGCCCATCTCACCCAGGACCCCGACACACTGGACACCTGGTTCTCCAGCGCGCTGTGGCCGTTCAGCACGCTGGGCTGGCCCAACGAGGAGAGCGAGGATCTGCAATACTTCTATCCCACCAACACGCTGGTCACGGGCTATGATATCATCGGCTTCTGGGTCAGCCGCATGATCTTCTCCGGTCTGGCGTATACGGGCAAGGCGCCCTTCGATACCGTGTGCATCCACGGCATCGTGCGCGACAGCCAGGGCCGCAAGATGTCCAAGTCTCTGGGCAACGGCATCGACCCGCTGGAGGTCATCGCCCAGTACGGCGCGGACGCGCTGCGTTTCATGCTGGTGGACGGCTCTACCCCGGGCAATGATATGCGTTACAGCGAAAAGAAGGTGGAGGCGGCCCGCAACTTTGCCAACAAGCTGTGGAACGCCACCCGCTTCGTGCTGATGAACCTGCCCGAGGACTTCCAGCCCGGCCTGCCGGAGGAAGCCAGCCTCGACATGAGCGACAAGTGGGTACTGACCAAACTCAATCAGGTGGCGGGCGCCATGACCGACAACATCGAGCACTACGAGCTGGGTCTGGCAGCCGCCAAGATCAACAGCTTTATCTGGGATGTATACTGCGACTGGTTCATTGAGATCGCCAAGCCCCGCCTGAACTCCGGCGACGCGGTGCAGGCCGACACCGCCCGCCGTGTGCTGGTGTATGTGCTGGACAAGGCGCTCAAGCTGCTGCATCCCTTTATGCCCTTCATCACCGAGGAGCTGTATCAGGCTCTGCCCGGCAGCGCCGAGACCATCATGACCCAGAGCTGGCCCGCCGTGGACGAGGCCCACAACTGGACCGCTGAGGAGGAAGCCTTTGAGAAGGTCATGGACTATATCAAGGCTGTGCGTACCATGCGCACCGAGATGAACGTCCACCCGGCCAAAAAGACCAGCATGATCATCGAGACCGCCGACCCCGCGCCCTTCCAGAGCGCCGAGGTCTATCTGGCCAAATTCGCTTTTGCGACCGACGTGTCCTTTACCGCCAAATACGAGGGCAGCACCGACGGCATGGTGCAGGTGTCCACCCATGCGGCCCGCGGCTTCATCCCCATGATGGAGCTGATCGACCGCGACAAGGAGCTGGCCCGCCTGAACCGGGAAAAGGCCAAGGCGGAGAAGGAGATGGCCATGTTCCAGAATCAGCTCGCCAATCCCAAGTTCGTCGAAAAGGCCCCGGCGGCGCTGGTCGAGGACATCCGCGCAAAGTACGCCCGCAGTCAGGATAAGCTCGCCAACATCGAGCAGAGCATCCGGGCGCTGGGCTGAGAGCGGGCCGCCGGAGAAAGGAGACGCCAACGGAAATCAACGAAAAACGCTTTTCCCCCTGGGGCATCGCGGGACGGGTGATCTTCACCTTTGCGCTGATCGCCACGATCTGCTTTATCTTTTCCAATTCCATGCAGGTGGCGGATGTATCCTCCGCCGCCAGCGACCGGGTGCTGGTCTGGATGCAGGCGGTGCTCATCCGCATGGGCCACCCCGGTGCGGCAGGCCGCCTGACGATGCACTTCGTGCGCAAGCTGGCCCATTTCTGCGAGTATGCGCTGGAGGGCTTCTGGCTCATGCTCTGTGTGCGGGTGTATACGCGCCGGTTCGTGCGGCATATCAGCTGGCCGCTGCTGGCCGGTCTGCTCACGGCCCTGACCGACGAGACGATCCAGATGTTCTCTTCCGGCCGCAGCAGCCAGCTCACGGACGTCTGGCTGGACTTTGCGGGAGTGGTCTTTGGGCTGCTCTGCGCGCTGTTCCTGTTGATGCTGGGCCGGATGTGTGTGCTGCTTTATCGACATCGAAATGAGGATTGACACAATGACCATCGAACAGGCAAATCAGTTTTTTGCCGCGCTGCCGGAGGGCTTCGCGCAGACGGAAGCGCTGCGCGCGGCTCTGCCGCCAGACCATCCGGGGCAGTATGTGGGCGTCGCGGGCACGGCGGGAAAGACCGCTGTGGCGTCGATGCTGGCCGCGATCCTGCACCGGGCGGGCTATGTCACGGGCCTGTATTGCGCCGGCAGTGAGCCGCTGTCGCTGCGCATCCGGGTGGACGGTGTGCCCGTCCCGGCGGAGTCTTATACCGCTGCCGCCGGGGCGCTGGCCGGGACCGAGCTGCCCCGGGATGCCGCGGAACTGGCGGCCGCGGCTCTCTGCTTTGCCCGGTGCGGCTGTGGGCTGGCGGTCGTCGAGCTGCCGGACGCAGGCCTTGCCGCCGCTCTGCCCAGCCTGCCGGTCTGCGCCGTGACCGCCATGGGGGCGGACGGCGTGAGCCGCTCATTGGAGCGTTCGGCGGCGCTGGCCGGAGGCGTGATGCGCAAGGACACCATCTGTGTCACAGCGCCGGAACAGCCCAAAGCCGCGCTCAGTGAGCTGATCGTGGCGGCAGGCAAGTGCGGCTGTGAGCTGGTCGTGCCCGACCCGGAGGACATCACCTTTCTGGAAGCCGAAAAGTTCACCAGCCGGGTGGACTACGGCGGCTATACCGTGCCGCTGGCCTTTCTGGGCCGCCACGCGGCGGGCAACGCGGCCATTGCGGTGGAGATGGCTCTGGCGCTCTGGAGAAAGGGCTTCGAGATCCCGGACGAGGCGATCCTTGCGGGGCTGGCGGAGGTGGAGAACCGCAGCAGCATCCGGGTGCTCGCGCAGCGTCCGCTGGTCATCCTGGACGCCTGCCGCACGCCGCAGCAGGCCGCTGCGCTGCTGCGTGTGCTGAATATGGCCAAAGTCCGCCACATGAGCGCCATCGTGGGGCTGAACGAGGAGGAGGGCGCGGAGGCGTTCTTTGCCGCGCTGGAGAGCGGCCTCACCCCCGAGGAGCAGCAGAAGGACAAGGGGACCATGCCCGGCATGAGTGAAAGCCCCTTTGATAAGGTGTACCTTATCACACCGGAGGGCGGCGACCCTGCCCTGACGGCACGTCTGGCGGAAAAGGCACGGTTCCATTTCGACGCGGAGCTTTGCGCGAGCCTGCCCGAAGCGGTAGAGAAAGCCCATGCCAATACCCGCCGCGGCCTTCTGGTCTGCGGCAGCGAGGCGGCGGCGCTGGAGGCCGCGCGGCTTCTGGAAGGGCGATTTTGACCCGGGTGACACACTTCCCTAAAAAATGAACGAAAGATCCCGTACACTGAAGCTATGTGTACGGGATCTTTTTTCTTGCAAAAACACGGAACGGCAAAGGAGATGGACAAGCATGGCGACCGTGACCTTCAGCGCGGCAGACCGCGTATTGTATGCGTACCTGACGGGCGAGATCGACCACGACGCGGCGCAGAGCCTGCGGATGCAGCTGGACGACGCGCTGGTCTCCCGCACGCCCCAGACGCTGGTACTGGATTTTTCCGGCGTGGGATTTATGGATTCTTCGGGCGTGGGGCTTATTTTGGGGCGGCAGCGCTGCGCCCGTGCGCTGGGCGGCAGTCTGCGTGTGCAGCACGCCCCCGCGCAGCTTCGCCGCGTCATGCAGCTGGCGAACATTCCCTGCGCGGACGAGACGGAAAAGGAGAAGTGACCTATGAAAGCCGAGAACACCACAAAAATACAGTTCGATTCCCTCAGTGTCAACGAGGCCTTTGCCCGCGGCGCGGCGGCGGCGTTTCTGGCCCGGTACGATCCCACTGTGCCGCAGCTCGCGGATATCAAGACCGCTGTCTCCGAGGCGGTGACCAACTGCATCGTACATGCCTACCCGGACCGCGTAGGCCCGGTGTTGATGACGCTGGCCGTCTATCCCGGCCGGGAGGTACGCATCACAGTTGCGGACAAGGGCATCGGCATCCCGGATATCCGGCAGGCGATGGAGCCGCTGTTCACCACCGGGAACCCGGAGGAACGCTCCGGTCTTGGGTTCGCGGTGATGCAGAGCTTTATGGACCGCGTCTCGGTCAGCTCCCGCCCCGGCCGAGGCACACGGGTGGTGCTGGTCAAGCGCCTGGCCGAACGGGAGGCTGCTACATAATAAAAGAAAAGGAGCGGTCGCAATGGTATCGGACAAGACCCGGCGCAGCGCATTCATCGAGCAGAATCTGGGGTTGGTGCATTCCTGCGCCGGGCGGTTCCGCGGACGCGGCATCGAATATGACGACCTGTACAGCGCGGGCTGTATGGGACTGGTAAAAGCCTGCGACGGCTTCGACGAGACGCGGGGCGTGTGTTTTTCCACCTATGCGGTCCCGGTCATCCTGGGCGAGATCAAAAAGCTGTTCCGGGACGGTGGGACCGTCAAGGTGAGCCGCTCTCTCAAAGAGCTGAACCTGCGCATCAACGCGGCCCGGGAGCAATACAGCAAGCAGCATGGCGCAGAGCCAGGTCTTTCGTATCTGGCCGAGGCTTTGGGAGAAAGTCCCGAGACCGTGGCGCTGGCGATCCGCGCCGCCCAGCCCACGGTGAGCCTTACCCCGGAAAATGATGAGGACGGCGACCGTCAGATGGATATCCCGGTGGATTCCCCGGAGGAAGAACTGGCAGACCGCATCAGCCTGCAGGAAGTGCTGGCGAGCCTGCCCGAAGAAGACCGCACGCTGATCCGGCTGCGGTTCTATGCCAACCGCACCCAGAGCGATACGGCCCGCCTGCTGAATACCACGCAAGTGCAGATCTCCCGACGGGAGCGGAAGATCCTGAAGCTCATGCGGGCACGTCTGCTGGAAGAATAGAGGTCAAATCTTGTAAATTAAAAGGAAAAAACTGGGCAAAAGGTCAAAATAAGGCCGGGAGCAGAAAAATGTGAAAAAAGGGCTTGCATTTTGCCGGAGGCTGTGCTAAAATACGTTCACGTCAGGCGTCAATGCCGGACGGAAAGCGCCTCGAATGAGTGAAAAGAATGAAGCGTGGAAAATTCCCACGAAAAACTTCAAAAAACCTCAAAAAAAGAGCTTGACAAAAAGCCACATCGGTGG
>JBJERT010000191.1:0-5269 GCA_051882435.1 Faecalibacterium sp. | reverse complement strand
CGGGCAGGATGCGCCCGGTGGGGCAGGTCTGCTCGTTGCCTTCCAGATAGTGGGAAGCATAGATGCGCAGCTTCTGGCCCAGCACGCTGCCGCTGCCGTCCAGATTGAAATAGCTGTGGTTGGTCAGGTTCAGGATGGTATCCGCGTCGGTGGAGACGCGGTAATCCATGCGGAAGGCGTTGTCCTCCGTGAGGGTATAGCGCACCGCCAGCTTGAGATTGCCCGGGAAACCGTCCTCACCGTCGGGGCTTTCGGCCTCCATCAGAAGGGTGTCGCCGAAGGCCTTGACCCGGTACATCTTGCGGCTGAAGCAGCCGTGCAGATGGTTGGGGCCGTTGTTCGCCTCAAGCTGGTATGTACGCCCGCCCACGCTGAACACCGCGTTTTCGATGCGGTTGGCATAGCGCCCCACGAATGCGCCGCAGCAGGTGCTGCCGGGGGAGTTGAAGTCCGCCTCATACTCCGCCATGGTGTCGTGGCCCAGCACCACGTCCACCGGGCCGGTCTTGGACGGCACGATGATATTCTTTACGACACAGCCATAATCCAGCACACTGACCATCAGCCCGCCGGGGTTGAAGATCGTGTACTCTGTTACATTCGCGCCCTCTTTCGTCACGCCAAAGGGCTTTGAGCGGACCTGTGCCATGGGGCTCGCCTCCTCGCTCCGATAAACGCCCCAGCAGGGCATTTCTTCTGTATTCTACTCTGAAAAGGGCGCAAGTCGCGCCGGAAAGGGTTTGTATTGATAATTATAACATATTTTGTATGTTTTTTGTTGAAATATTTTCAATTCTTTGTCCAAATATTTGGGCGTTTTTTTAGCAAAGTTTTCCGATACGGCTCCGCGCAGACGACAAAACGGCCCGCGCACCGGGCGCGGGCCGTTGAAAAAAGTTCTTTGCCGGGGCTTTCTTTCCAGAAAGCCGGAAAAACGCCTTACCCGTTCTCTCCGCTGCCGGGCAGGGGCTGAGGGGCAGGGGAGACGCCCGTCTGCTGGGCCAGAAATTCCGCGGCGTCGTCGGGGATATCGTCCAGATCGTCGCTGCCCACGTCCACGTTGAGCGGCGGACGGCGGAACAGCAGGTCGTAGAGGATCGGCACGATATACAGGGTCATCAGGGTGGCATAGCTCAGGCCAAAGATGATAACGATGGCCATGCCGCGCATGAGCTGGCCGGCCATATCGTTGGTGAATACAAGCTGGACCATGGCCAGCACGGTGGTCAGCGTGGTCATGAGGATGGGCCGCATCCGGGTCTTGCCGGTGGCCACCAGCGCGCTGCGGCGGTCCAGCCCGCCGATACGGAGCTGATTGACGAAATCCACGAACACGATGCCGTCATTGACGACCGTGCCCATCAGCACGATGAAGCCCATCAGGGAGATCATGGTCATGCGCTGGCCGGTGAGCAGCATGCCCAGCAGACCGCCCGTGAAGCCCAGCGGCACCGTGAACAGCACGATAAAGGGGGACAGCAGGCTCTGGAACTGCGCCACCATGACCAGATACACGAACGGCAGCGCGAGGCCCATCCACTGGACCATCTCGTCCACCATGAAGTTGACCATGTCGGACTCGCCGCCCATAGCGAAGCTGCATCCGTCAGGCATCTCGGCGCTGGCGGCGTATTCCTCCAGCTTCTTTTCCAGCACACGGGACTGGACCGTGGTATTGTAGCCTTCCAGCGTGTCGGCAGTGACCGTGATGCAGCGCACCTGATCCTCGCTGTAAATGGAATTGGGCGAAACGCCGGTGGTCCACTCGGCGATATCCGCCAGCGTGCAGGTGCCGCTCACGGTGGAGCCGTCGGACTGGATGACGCTGGTGGCAAAGGTCAGGTCCATCATGTTCTCTTTGGTCACGGGGTCCAGATTATCCGTGATCTGGATGGTCAGGCTGGAGCCGTCCACCGTGACCGGCGTCTGGGACGTGGTGGTCGTGGTGAGGCGGGCCGCGATCTGCTGGTACACCTGCGCCACGGTCAGGCCATAGGCGCGCACCTTGTCGCGGTCGATGTGCAGCTCGATGGTGGCGTCGCCGCCGCCCTGGCCGTTGGTGGCGTTGGCAAAGCCCTCGGTCTCATTGACGATCTCCACCACCCGCTCGGACAGCGCAAGGAGGGTCTCGGCATTGGTGCCAAAGACCTTGACCTTCAGGCCGTTCTCCAGACCGCTGGTCAGGTCCTCCATCCCGCTGATGGTAACGGTGGTCGTGCAGCCCTCGATGCCCGCCATGCGCTCTTCCAGCGCCAGACGGGCGGCTTCGATCTCGGTGGAGCTGGCGTCCTCCTTGAGACGGACGTTCACCTGATAGGTGCCGTAGCCGCCCGCGCCGTCCAGCATCGAAAGGACCTGACTGCTCAGGCCAAGCTGGCTGATATCCACGCCCGCAAGGCTCTTGTCGGTGGTGACGCCCACCTCGGTCACATCGTCCACCTCCATGGCGGCCTCCATGACCTGGCCGATGACGCCATAGGACTCCTCACGGGTCATGCCGTTCTCGGTGGAAACGCTGATGATGGCCTCGTTGCTGGTGACGGTGGGCAGCATATCGATGCCGATGCTGAACACCTGCCAGCCGCAGAACACCAGCAGCAAAATCGCCGCGCACAGCGGGATGGCCCGATGGTCCAGACACCATTCCAGGCTGCGGCCATAGGCGTCGCGCAGACGGTCGAACCAGGGCAGAGGCTTCGACTGCGCCTTTTTGAGCAGGGTGGACGCCGCCGCCGGGGCCACGGTCAGCGCCACGATGAGGGAGGCGGTGAGGCAGTAGCCGATGCACAGCGACATGGGCAGCAGCAGCATGCGGACGACGCTGCCGGAGAACACCACCGGCAGGAACACGCACACCGAGGTCAGGGTGGAGGCCAGGATGGACATGCCCACCTGACGGGTGCCCTGCACGGCGGCGCGGGCGGCGGGGATGCCGCGGCTGCGCAGACGGTAGATGTTCTCGATGACGACGATGGAGTTGTCCACCAGCATGCCGATGCCCAGCGTCAGGCCCGCGAGGGTCATCATGTTGAGGTCCAGCCCGGTGAAGTACATGAGCACCACGGCGAACAGCACCGACAGCGGGATGCTGAAGCCTACCACAAGGGTCGGCTTCACGTCCTTGAGGAAGAGCGCCAGCACCAGAATGGCCAGCGCCGCGCCCACGATCATGCTTTCGAGGATGCTCTTGATGATCAGGGTGATATAGTTGCCCTGATTGGACAGCACGACGATGTGCAGGCCCTCATAGCGGGCCTCCAGCTCCCGGAACGCGGCCAGACAGTTGTCCGACACGTTGCCCGCGCTGGAGTTGCTGCTCTTGTAGATCTTGAGCACCGCCGAGCGCTCGCCGTTCAGACGGGTGAAGGTGGACTCGGCGTTGTCGATGATGCCGATGTCCGCCACGTCGGACAGGCGCACCTCGCCAAAGCCGTCCACCTGCAGCAGCAGCGCCCCCGCGATGTCCGAAACGCTGTCGTATTCCTCGCCGACCTTCAGCAGCCAGGACTGGCCGGAGGCATCCTCGATGTAGCCCGCCGGCATGGAGAAGTTCTGTGCATAGATGAGGGTGGCCAGCGTCTCGATATCCAGCTGGTTGGTCACATCGGCCTGTGCCAGCGCGTTGGCTTTGACTTCCTCGTAGAGCTTTTTGGCTTCTTCGTATTGTTTTTCGCCCTCGCTCAGCATCTCGCGGGCTTCGGTGAACTGCATATAGGCGTCCAGCTGGCTCTGGGAATAGCCGCCCAGCGCGTTGGAGAACTCCTGCATCAGGGCGGGCACGTTGTCCATCGCCTTGATGGTATCTTCCAATGTGGAATAGATGGTATCGAGGCTCTGCTTGATCTGAAGCTCGTCGGCCAGATCTCCGGCCGTGCTGCCGGAGCCGCCGCCCTCGGCGTTCAGACGCTCCTGCAAAGCCTGAAGGGCGGAGGTGAGCTTGTCGGTGATATCGCGCAGATCCTGCACGATCTCGATGAGGGAATCAATGTCCCGCATGCCGGTCTGCTCAAAGCGGTTCAGGATGTTCTGGAGCTGCTGCTGCACCTCGATGAGGGCCTGCCGGATCTCCGGCTCGTTGACCACGGCGATCAGGTTATTGATGCTCTCCATCAGCGCCTGCGCCTGCTTGCGCACCGTCTCGACGGCAGCGCCGACCTCGGTGCTCATCTGTTCCATGACCGTGGAGGAGACGGTATTGCCAAAGTTTTTGAGCTGCTTTTCGTACTCTTTTTTGCCTGCTTCCAGCTGGGCCTTGGCGTCGTCGAGCTGCTGCTGGGCCTCGGCCAGCTGGTCGTTCACCTGCACCAGAAGCCGGGCGTTGATCTCGTCGATCTTTTCCTGATTCAGCTCGACCTGCACCATCTTTTCCACCAGACCGGTGGGGGAGATGCTGGACACGCCGCCCCGGCGCTGCAGCTCGGGCATCAGCACGCCCTCGATGAACTCCGACAGCTCATAGACGTCGCTGCCCTCGCGGCTGACGGCTACCGTCATGAAGGCGTTCATGTTCAACGTATATTCGAGGATGGAGGGAGTCAGACAGCCCGTGGGCAGAGTGTCCTTGGTCTGACTGATCTTGTTGGAGACCTTGACGATGGCGCTGTCCATGTCGGTGTCATCGGTGAACTCCATCATGATGAGGCTGTAGTTCTCCGCCGAGGTGGTGTACATGTGGTTCACACCGTTCACCGTGCCCAGGGCGTTCTCCATGACGGTGGAGACCTCGTTCTCCACGCGCTCCGGGCTGGCGCCGGGATAGACCGTCACCACCACGAGGTAAGGGATATTCATCTGCGGCAGCAGATTCGTCTGCATGTTGGTGATGGACACAAAGCCCAGCATCAGCACCATGATCACCGCAACCAGAACCGTAAAGGGGCGTTTGACACTTATTTTTTCCATGTTCTCCTGCCGTTTCCCGTCCGCCGCTCATCCCGCAGCGTGCGTTCTTCTCCTGACCTGCGCTCCCTCTCCTGACCCCACGGGAGCTGTCCTAACATTCCTATTATACACAGGGGGTGTGTTATTTCAAGGGAGAAAAACCTTCCTTTACCCGTATTTTCCAGTTTTTTATTATTTTTCACGTTTTGAGGGGGAGTTTGTGCTTTTTGTGTCCTTGTTTTTTTGTTCCTTTTTCGAGAAAAAGGAACCGAAAAAGCTTTTCAATCGCAAAACGCATTCGCGTTTTGCAGAGAGTTTCAGGGCTGACGGCAGGTATCGACCGCCTTTTGCGCGCTCCCGCGCGCTGGGGCTGCGCCCGCGTTGCAGT
>JBJERT010000190.1:3110-5311 GCA_051882435.1 Faecalibacterium sp. | reverse complement strand
CCCCCGTTTCATACGCAGAATGGGAAAGGAACGATACGCAATGACCAGACCCCTGATCCTGGCTTCCGGCAGCCCGCGCCGCCGGGAGCTTCTGGCGCTGTACACCACCGATTTCACGGTCTGCGCCAGCGATTTTGACGAAAGCGCCGTGCAGGCTGCGGCTCCGGCGCAGCTGGTGGAACAGCTGGCCCGGGGCAAGTGCCTTGCCGTGGCGGCGCAGCATCCGGGCTGCGTCGTGCTGGGCTGTGATACCGTCGTGGACGTGGGCGGCGAGGTGTTCGGCAAGCCCGGAGACCCCACGGATGCCGCACGGATGCTGCGCGCCCTGTCCGGCCGTACCCATGAGGTCCATACCGGCGTGTGCGTCTCGGACGGCGTGCGCACCGAGAGTTTCGTGGATAGCTGTAAGGTGACCTTTTTCCCCCTTTCGGAGGAGGAGATCGCCCGCTATACCGCCACGACAGAGCCTTATGATAAGGCCGGAGCCTACGCCATCCAGGGCCGCGCGGCGCTCTGGCTCGACCGGCTGGAGGGCGATTATTACACCATTATGGGCCTGCCGGTCAGCCGCACGGCTCGTCTGCTTGAACAGTTCTGAACGAAAAATACGAAGAAAAATGAAAAAAGCGGAAAAACTTGCCAAAGTGCTTGTGAAATCTGCCGCTTGCGGCTATAATAATACCGTGTCATTCTGCAATGGGCGGCGGGGAACTGTCGCCCTGCATTTTGGAATAGGCCCGGAACAGGGCAAGGAGAACAGCGATTATGAGTTTTTTATCCAAGGATGTGGGCATTGATCTGGGTACCGCCAATACTCTGGTCTATATGAAGGGCAAGGGTATCATCATGCGGGAGCCTTCGGTGGTGGCGGTGGATACCAAGACCGACGAGGTCCGCTGCGTGGGCGGCGAAGCCAAGGCGGTCATCGGCCGCACCCCCGGCAGCATCGTGGCAGTCCGCCCGCTGAAGGACGGCGTTATCGCGGATTTCGATATCACCGCCAATATGCTGGAGAACTTTTTGAAAAAAGCCTGCGGCAACAGTATGTTCGCCCGTCCCCGGGTGGTCATCTGCATCCCCTCCGGCGTCACCGAGGTGGAGCGCCGCGCCGTGCGTGAGGCGACCCTCAAGGCGGGCGCCCGGCAGGTGTCGGTCATCGAGGAGCCGATGGCGGCTGCGATCGGCGCGGGCCTGCCCATCAGCGAGCCGACCGGCAGTATGATCGTGGATATCGGCGGCGGCACGGCGGAGATCGCGGTCATCTCGCTGGGCGGCATCGTTGCCTCCCGCAGCGTGCGCATGGCGGGCGATATGTTCGATCAGGCCATCATCGCCTTTATCAAGCGCAAGTATAACCTGCTCATCGGTGAGCGCACCGCCGAGCAGATCAAGATCGAGATCGGCTCCGCCTATCCGCTGGACCCCGAGATGACCATGGAGATCAAGGGCCGCAATCTGGTGGATGGCCTGCCCAAGAACATCGAGGTCCATTCGGAGGATGTGCGCGAGGCGCTGCTGGAGTGCCTGGTCAAGATCACCAGCGCCATCAAGGAGACGCTGGAGCGCACCCCGCCCGAGCTGAGCGCCGATATCATCGACCGCGGCATCACCCTGACCGGCGGCGGCGCGCTGCTGCGCGGCCTGGATCAGCTCATCCAGAGCGAGACCGGCATCGACGTACACATTGCGGAGGACCCGCTGGACTGCGTGGCCAAGGGCGCAGGCGCTGTGCTGGACCATGTGGACGTCCTGCACGACGTGCTGGATACCGACGGCGGCCACATGTAAGATCAGACCTGCTGTGTGCCATTTGCGGCGGCCGGGCAGGGGAGAATGCCCCCGCACACCACCCCCCGCCGCGCGAAATAAATACAGGCGCGGACGGCACCGGCTGTCCGCGCTTTTTTGCATCATATTCCCCCAGCACAGGAGGGCAGCCCATTGAAAGATTTTTTTGATACCTGGAAATTCAAGATCCTGATCGCGGTGGCAGTGTTCCTCGTGGGCGTGATGGCCTACGCGGGCGCGAACGGACGCCTGACCGCCGCCCCGCAGGAGCTGCTGAGCGTGGCCG
The DNA here is from genome assembly GCA_051882435.1 of Faecalibacterium sp. GTDB lineage: Bacteria > Bacillota > Clostridia > Oscillospirales > Ruminococcaceae > Faecalibacterium. The sequence continues at coordinate 3,237 of JBJERT010000190.1, read as the reverse complement.
TGGCCCCGTTCCAGCGGGCGGCGGCCGCTCTCAGTGGCGGCGTGGCCGAGCTGTGGGGCAAATATACCAACATCGACGCCATTCTGGAGGAAAACGACCAGCTCCGGGAGGAGAACGCCGCCCTGCG
>JBJERT010000190.1:0-3010 GCA_051882435.1 Faecalibacterium sp. | reverse complement strand
CTCACCAGCTGCAAGGTCATGACGCTGCTGCACCCCAGCTTCAACGCCGCGGCGGTGATATCCCGCACCCGGGACAACGGCATCCTCACCGGCGGCGCGGAGTATGCCGCCGAGGGCCTGTGCGTCCTGACCAACCTTTCCCGCGGCACGCTGGCTGTGGAGGGCGACCTTGTCATCACCACCGGCCTGGGCGGGGTCTTTCCGCCCAACGTGCTGGTGGGCGTGGTGAAAGAGCTGGTGCCGGAAGCCAGCGGCAAATCCACCATTGCGGTGGTGCAGCCGGGCGCGGATGCCCGCACCGCCCGCCATGTGTTCATCATCACTGAGTATTAAAGGGAGGCCCGCTATGGAATCACGCCGCAAACGCAGGCGCAGCCAGTTGTTCAAGTGGGGCAGCTATGCGCTGCTGATGCTGCTTTGCACCGTGCTGCAAACGACGCCCGGCCTGTTCCAGATCGGGCAGGCCAAGCCGCTGTTCCTGCTGCCGCTGTGCCTTGCCGTGGCCGTCTTTGAAGGCGAGTTCTCCGGGGCGCTGTTCGGTGTGGTGGGCGGTCTGATGTGGGACTACACCGCCGGGCGCACCGTCGGTATGCTGGGTCTGGAACTGCTCGTCCTCTGCTTTTTCATTTCCATCGCGGTGCAGCTCTACCTCAAGACCACGCCGGTCAACTTTGCGCTGCTGTGCGGCGCCGCGGCGCTGCTGGTGCTGTTCTGCGACTTCCTGTTTTTCTACTGGATGCCGGGCTATCCCGGCGCCGTGCGGCGCTGCCTGACCTTTGTGCTGCCCTGCGCGGCGCTCACGCTGCCGGCGGCGGTGCCGCTGTTCGGCGTAGTGCGCCGCATCAATGAGGAATTTCGGATCGACAACGGCGTGATCTGACCGCGCCGGGAAGGGGAACGGATGAATTTGGACGAGCGAAAGACCGCGACACGGCGGCTCATGCTGCTGATCGCCGCTGCCAGCGTGTTTCTTGCGCTGTATGTGCTGCGCATGATCTCGCTGCAGCTCGTGCACGGCGACGACTTCAAGGCCAAGGCCACCAGCACCACGGAATACAGGTTTACAGTCACGGCGGCCCGCGGCGATATCGTGGACAGCGCAGGCCGCCGCATCGCCACCAGCACCACCCGCTATAATGTGGTGCTCAGCCGCCTGCTGATGGGCGGCAGGGATCTGGACGAGACGCTGCAGGAGGTGATCCTCCTTTTGCAGGCCAACGGCGAGAGCTGGAACGACACCCTGCTGGTCAGCACACCGGATATGTACGGGAACTATACCTTTACCGCCGACCCCGAAAGCGAGAGCGACCAGAACGCCCTCGCCTCCATGAAATCGGAGCTGGGCCTGCAGCAGTACGCCACGGCCAATGACGTGATGGAAAAGCTGGTGCAGGACTATGACCTTCAGGACTGGCCCGTGAGCTGGCAGCGCATCCTGGGCGGCATCCACTATCAGATGCAGAAGGAAGCCTTCTCCAACGTGAACAACTTCACGCTGGCGGAGCACGTCAGCGACGCGACCGTGGCGGCCATCAAGGAGCGCAGCCTGTCGCTGCCGGGCGTGGAGATCGTGCAGACCAGTACCCGCAGCTATGAGGTGGGCACCATCCTGCCCCATGTGCTTGGGCGCGTGGGCAAGATCACGGCAGAAAAATGGAAGGTGACCGACGAGAATGGTCAGGTGACCTACCCTCTGCGCGAAAAAGGCTATAATATGAATGACGTCATCGGCATCTCGGGCCTGGAGGCGGTCTATGAGGATGAGCTGCGCGGCAAGGATGGCGTGGAGACCATCACCCGCGACGCGGACGGCGTTATCATCGATACCAGCCTGACGACTGTGCCGGAGCCGGGCCATACCGTGATGCTCACGGTGGATGCCGCCTTCCAGAAAGCCGTGGACGAGGCGCTGGCCGCCAACATCGATATGATCAACAACACCTATAATACCGGCGGCCGGGCTGCCGCGGCCGGTGCGGCAGTGGTCATCAACGTGAAGGACGGCAGTGTGCTGGCCGCCGCCAACTATCCCAGCTTCGACCAGAACCTGTATGCCACCCAGTACGGCGAATACAGCTCCGACCCCGGACTGCCGCTGTTCAACCGCGCGTTGCAGGGACTGTATACCCCCGGTTCCACCTTCAAGCCTGCCGTGGCGACGGCGGCGCTGCTCAGCGGCGTCATCGACCGCAGCTCCAAGGTGAACTGTACGGGTGTCTATACCTACTACCCCAATTACCGCCCCAAATGCACCCGCCACGGCCACAGCGGTTATATCGACGTGGTGGACGCCATCAAATGGAGCTGCAATATCTTTTTCTATGACGTCGGCCGCCGCACCACCAGTGACGTTTACGATGCCTATGCCTATAAAATGGGGCTGGGCGTGCGCACCGGCGTGGAGGTGGGCGAAGCGCTGGGACGCCTGACCACCAAAAATGATTCCAACTATGTCTCCTCGCTGGAGATCCAGGCCGCTATCGGTCAGGGCAACACGGTGGTGACGCCGGTCCAACTGGCTACCTACGCGGCCACCCTCGCAAACAAGGGTGTGCGCTACCGTACCCATTTCGTCAAGGCCATCCTTGATACCAACACCGGCGAGGTGCTCCAGACCACCACCCCGGAGGTCGTGGATATCATCGAGGACAACATCGGCGCGTTCGATATCGTGGAGCAGGGCATGATCGGCGTGTCGCAGACCGTTTCGGGTCTGTCGAATTACCCGTATACCATCGCCTGCAAGACCGGTACCCCCCAGCGCAGCGAGACCTATGAGGTGGGCGGCGCGACCAAACACTATACCAATACCATGATGGTCGCTTACGGCCCGGTGGAAGACCCGCAGATCGCCGTGGGCATCGTGATCGAATACGGCGGCGGCGGTGCGCGCGCGGGCAATCTGGTGGCGGATATCTTCAACGCATATTTTGCGATGCAGTCCAATACACTGACCTGGGAGCCTTCCGCAGAGACGGTAGAGTGACGGATCGCGGAGGGAACGGGGGTT
>JBJERT010000189.1:0-5315 GCA_051882435.1 Faecalibacterium sp. | reverse complement strand
CAAAAAGAAAAGAATCAAAACCCCATCCCCGCGTCTTTGCGCGCGGCCTCGAGGACGGCAACGACGGTGCGGGTGACCTGAAGGGCGCTGCGGCAGGCGGCGGTGTCGCGGGCGGAGAGGAGGCGTTCCAGCGCCTGGACCTCGTGGGACCAGGGCGAGCCGGGGCATTCCGCGCGCCGCGGCGGCTGTCCGCGCAGGCAGAGCGCGGCCTCCTGGCAGTTGCTGGCACCGGGCCGCACGGTCAGATAGCCCGCCTCGCCCACGATCTGGACGCTGTTTTCGGCGGCGCAGTCCTTGGCCCCGGTGCACTGGCACACGAACCCCGGATACTCCAGCAGCAGGATGCCGCTGGTGTCGATGCCATTTGCCCACCGGTTGGGAACATAATGCACCGCCTGCGGCGCGCCGAACAGCCCCACCACAAAATGCACATTGTAAAGATTGATGTCCATCAGCGCTCCCCCCGCGAAGGCCGGGTCAAAGACCGGCGCGGTCTGCCCCGCTTTCAGGGCCGGGTAGCGGCTGGAATACTGGCAGAAGGTGCAGGACACCACCTTCACCGGCCCCAGCGCGGGCAGGTTCTCCCGCACAAACGCATAGTTCGGGTGATGCGCCGTGGTGATGGCCTCGAAGAGCATCAGCCCCCGCTCCTGCGCCAGCGCAATGAGCGCGTCCGCCTCGGCCACGGTGGGAACGAAAGGCTTTTCGCACAGGACGTGCCTGCCCGCTTCCAGCGCGGCCCGCGCCTGCGCAAAGTGCAGCGCGTTGGGCGACGCGATGTAGACCAGCTCCACCTCCGGGTCGGCCAGCATCTCTTCCAGCCGGGTAAAGACTTTCGGGATGCCCAGCTCCTGCGCGAAGGCGCTGCCGGTCTGAGCACTGCGGGAGCAGACCGCCTGCACCCGCAGGCTGGCGGTCCGGGCGAACTGCTGGGCCATCGTCCGGGCAATGGCGCTGGTGCCGATGATGCCGATGTTCATGCAGGGACCTCCTTTTTGTCAGCGATTCTGTTTTACGTATTCGCTGGGCGACATATGATATTTCATATTGAAGGACTTGGAAAAATAGTGGATGGAGCTGTACCCAAGGCTCAGCGAGATCTCGCTGATGGTGTAGCGGTTCTCCCGCAGCATCTCACAGCTGCGCTCCAGCTTTTTGTCGTTGATGTACTTTTTGGGCGACTGGTTCACATGGTTCTTGAACAGGAGCTGTAGCGCCGAGCGGGAGAGCGAAAAGTGCTCGCAGATCTCCGGGATGGTCAGCGGGTCGCAGATGTTCTGGTCGATGTAGGTCAGGATCTGGTCGAACAGCTCGTCCATGGCGCTCTGGTGGGCTACGTTGGAGGCCTGCACCGTGGGGGTGGCATAGGTGGCCTGGAGCAGCCGCAGGATGATCTCGGTGAGCAGGCAGAGCATCAGGCTGTTCATGTAGGGGACGCCGGTGGTGCTCTCCCGCACGAAGGTCTTGAGCAGGGAGCTGATCTTCTGGTCGTAGTGGAAGATGTGGTTGGTCAGCGCGTCATACCATTCCTCCCGGTCCACCGGCGTCAGGTTCTGCATGTCGAACAGGATGGTGATGTAAGAGGCGGTGTGCTCGGTGTCGGTGGACTGGGTGTGGAACTGGCCGGGGCCGAAAATGATGAGGTCGTTTCCTTTTAATGTATAGGCCTCCCCGTCGATCTCGCACTGCAGCTCGCCGCTGTCCACATAGGTCAGCTCGAAAAAGTCGTGCCGCTCGCCCTTGAAGCAGTAGTTCGGCGTGCGGATGCGATAGTAGTAGCCCAAAATCTTCCGTATTTCGATGCGCGGCAGCACCGCCAGAAACTCGTAGGGCGACGGAAAGTCCGCCACATGCAGCGAATAGGAGCTGTCGGTGAACAGGGTCAGGTTCAGCTCGGGCGTAGTGGCGACAAAGGCGAAGTAGACCCCCGGATCGATGCGGACCAGCCGGTTGAGCGCGAACTCCCGCACGTCCTGCGCGTCGGCGGTGTGGGAGACCAGCAGCACCCCGATGCCGCTGCGCACCTGGATGTAGGTGTCGCAGTTGAACTGATAGAACTGGGAGACATAGCGCTTTGTGATGGAGCGGATGTTCTGAGAGATCAAAAAAGGGCGCCCCTCCTCGATGGGATCCTGATAGATGGAGCCGTATTCCGCGAAGGCGGCGCCCGAAGTTTCGTTCTGCATCGTAAAACCCTCCTTATCAGAAAAATTATAGCATTTTTTGGTCAGTTTGACCAGTCTCTTTTCGCGGAAATCCGAAGTTTATGATGAGAAGAGCTGAATTTAACCGATTTTTAGAAACAGTTTGTTAAAAATTACAAAGACAAAGGACCCGAATTGCCCTATAATGTAGATACTCTGAATTGGAAACTCAGACGAAATAACTTCAAGGAGGAACCCTACATGCCGAACATCGTTCTAACCCGAATCGACAACCGTCTGGTGCATGGTCAGGTCGCTACGCAGTGGTGCGGCGCGATCGGCGCCAACCTCATCCTGGTGGCCAATGACGAAGTAGCTGGCAACAAGCTGCGTCAGGGCCTGATGGATATGGCCGCGCCGTCCTATGCAGCCATGCGCTACTGGACCATCCAGAAGACGATCGACACCATCCACAAAGCCAGCGCCAAGCAGATGATCTTCATCGTCTGCGAGAACCCGCAGGACGTCCTGCGCCTGGTCGAGGGCGGTGTCCCCATCAAGAAGGTCAACATCGGCAACATGCACATGTCCGAAGGCAAGCGTCAGGTGGCGGGCTCCGTCGCCGTGGACGACAAGGACGTGGAAGCGTTCGCCAAGCTGCGTGATCTTGGTGTGGAGCTGGAGATTCGCCGTGTCCCCACCGAAGCCGCCGAGAGCGTGGAAAAGCTGTTCAAGTAAGCAGCCGGCCCGCGCCCGTTCCGGGGGCTTCCCCCAAATACTTGAAAAGGAGTATTTATCATGGGCTTTAGTGCTATTCAGATCATTCTGGTCTTTATCTGGGTGTTCATCATCGCGATCGACCAGTTTGACTTGCTGGAATCCCTGTACCAGCCTATCGTGTCCGGTGCTGTCATCGGCGCGATCCTGGGCGACCTGCCCACAGGCCTGATCGTCGGCGGCACCTACCAGCTGATGACCATCGGCAACATGCCCGTCGGCGGCGCGCAGCCGCCCAACGCGGTCATCGGCGGCGTTATGGCCACCGTGTTCGCCATCGCTTCCGGTCTGGAGCCGACCGCAGCCGTCGGTCTGGCTGTCCCGTTCGCTCTGATCGGCCAGTACATGATCACCCTGCTGTTCACCGCAATGTCCCCGATGATGTCCGCAGCCGACAAGATGGCTGAGAAGGGCGACACCAAGGGCATCGTCCGCCTGAACTACATGGCCATGGGCATCCTGGGCCTGCTGTTCGCCATCGTCTGCACGCTGGGCATGGTCGGCGGCGCCGCCATGGGCCAGACCCTCACCGCTCTGTCGGAGAAGTTCGCCTGGGTCATGACCGGTCTGGGCACCGCCGGTGGTATGATGCGTTTCGTCGGCTTCGCCGTCCTGCTGCGCATCATGCTCTCCAACGACTTCTGGGGCATCTACTTTGCCGGTTTCGCGCTGGCGACCATCATCGGCTACATCCCCGAGCTGTCCGGCTCTGCGCTGCTGCTGATCGCGTTTGTCGGCATTGCGATCGCTCTGTATGATTATCAGACCCGCATCGCCATCAAGGCCGCTGGCGGTTCTGCAAGCTCGAATGGAGGCGACGACGAAGATGGCATCTAATGCAACTCATTACAACAATCTGACCCCTGCGAAGCCTCTCGATCGGGCTACGCTGAACAAAATGGTCTTCCGCTCCCTGAACCTTCAGGCATCCTTCAACTACGAGCGCATGCAGGCCGCCGGCTGGCTGTACTGCATCCTGCCCGGCCTGGAGAAGATCCACGCGGACAACAAGGAGGACCTGGAGATCTCCATGCAGCACAACCTGGAGTTCTTCAACACCCACCCGTTCCTGGTCACCTTCGTTATGGGCATCGTGCTCTCGCTGGAGCAGCAGAAGGCTGACATCAACACCATTCGTGCGGTCCGCGTGGCCGCCATGGGCCCCCTGGGCGGCATCGGTGACGCCATCTTCTGGTTCACCCTGGTCCCCATCACCGCAGGCATCACCTCGAACATGGCCATCAACGGCTCGATCATGGGCCCCATCATGTTCCTGTTGATCTTCAACATCGTGCAGTTCGGCTGCCGCTTCTTCCTGATGTACTGGTCTTATGACCTGGGCACCAAGGCCATCGAAGTCCTGACCGCCAACGCCAAGGAGTTCACCCGTGCGGCTTCCATGCTGGGCGTCTTCATCGTCGGCGCGCTGACCTCCAACTACGGCGGCACCACCATCAACATGGTCATCGAGAACGGCGAAAGCCCCATCGTGATCCAGAGCATCCTGGATGGCGTTCTGCCCAAGCTGATCCCCCTGCTGCTGACTCTGGGCCTGTACTTCCTCATGAAGAAGAAGAACTGGAAGCCCGTGCAGTGCATCGCTCTGCTGCTGGTCGTCGGCCTGGTCGGCGCACTCATCGGCATCTTCTGATCCGGTGTGATGGAAGCAGTTCTACTTGATTTTAACGGGACGATGTTCTTTGATACCCGTTTCCATATGGAGGCGTGGTCAGAGATCTATCGGGAGCTTCACCCGGAAGCCACAGAGCCGCTCGACCCGCGCCTGATCTGCGGTCCGCGCAACGAGGTCATCCTGCAAGGGATGGCCCCGTGGCTGACCGCCGAGCAGAGCCGCCGGTGCTCCGAGCGGAAGGAAGAGCTGTACCGGGGAGTGTGCAGGAGGAATCCCGAAGGCGTCCATCTCGTGCCGGGAGCCGAAGCCTTTTTGCAGACTTTGTGTGCGCGGGGCATCCCCTTTGCGCTGGCCAGCGCGTCCATCCGGGCCAACGTGGATTTCTATTTTGAGACCTTCCCCATCGGGAAGTATCTCAAAAAAGAGGACGTTGTGTTCGACGATGGCAGCTACCCGGACAAAGGCGCGATGCATCTGGAGGCGGCGCGGCGGCTGAAGGTCCCCTTCTCCCGCTGCCTGGTCCTCGAGGACAGCCCCACGGCCATCGCCCTCGCAAGGAAAAACGGCGCGGGCCGCATCGTTGCGATCGGCGAAAAGCCCGAGGCCCCCGAGCTGCTGGAGGCGGGCGCGGATCATTACATCCGCAGCTTTACAGAGTTCGACTGGGCATGGCTGGACGACTGAGCTTTGTTCCCTTATGAGTTTCCATTTCCACAGTTGATAAGGCGGTCCCGGGAAACCGGGGCCGCCTTTGTCGTGGG
>JBJERT010000188.1:0-5330 GCA_051882435.1 Faecalibacterium sp. | reverse complement strand
CGAAACGGTGTTTGGTTTTTACAGTGCGCGCTCCTTGATCTCGCGGGTGACCTTTTCGATAAAGGTGTCCAGCTCCATCGCGGTGGTCTCGCCCTTGCGGTCACGCACCGAGATATTGCCGGCCTCGGCCTCCTTGGCGCCCAGCACCAGCATATAGGGCACGCGGTCCACCTGCTGGGCCTCGCGGATCTTGTAGCCGATCTTCTGGTTGTCGTCGTCCAGCACGACGCGCACGCCCGCGTCGGCCAGCTTTTCGGTCACGCCCTCGGCGTATTCCAGCGTCTTTTCGGAGACGGGCAGCACCTTGACCTGCACCGGCGCCAGCCAGACGGGGAACTTGCCCTTGGTCTCCTCGATGAGATAGGCCATGAAGCGGTCCAGCGAGCCGAGGATAGCGCGGTGCAGGACCACGGGGGTCTTTTCGGAGCCGTCCTTGTCCACATAGGTCAGGTGGAACTTGGCGGGCAGGCAGAAGTCGAGCTGGCAGGTGGACAGGGTGTACTCCGCGCCCACGGCGGGCTTGACGTTCACGTCCAGCTTGGGGCCGTAGAACGCGGCCTCGCCGATCTCCTCGGTGAACTGGATGCCCAGCTCGGTCAGCACCTCGCGCAGAGCGCTCTCGGCGTGGTCCCACATGGCGTCGTCGTCGTGGTATTTCTTCTTGTCGGCGGGGTCGCGCAGGCTCAGCACACAGCGGTAGTCGGTGATGTGGAAGTCCTTGTACACCTCGAAGATGAGGTTGCAGACGTCGGCGACTTCGCTCTTGATCTGCTCGGGGGTCACGAACAGATGGGCGTCGTTCTGGCAGAAGTGGCGGCCGCGCTCGATGCCCTTGAGGGTGCCGCTGGACTCATAGCGGAAGTCGTGGGCGATCTCGCCGATGCGGATGGGCAGGTCACGGTAGGAGTGGGGACGGTTGGCGTAGATCATCATGTGATGGGGGCAGTTCATAGGGCGCAGGACGTAGCTTTCGCCCTCCATCTCCATGGCGGGGAACATGTTCTCCCGGTAGTGGTCCCAGTGGCCGGAGGTCTTGTAGAGGTTCACGGTGCCCACGCAGGGGGTCATGACGTGCAGATAGCCGCGGGCGCGCTCCTTTTCCTTGATATAGTTCTCCAGCTCCTGCCAGATGGTGTAGCCGTTGGGCAGGAACATGGGCAGGCCGCGGCCCACCAGGTCGTCGGTCATGAACAGGCTCATTTCCTTGCCGATCTTGCGGTGGTCGCGCTCGCGGGCCTCCTGCTGCTGCTTTTCCCAGGCGTCCAGCTCCTCCTGATTGCGGAAGGCTACGCCGTTGATGCGGGTCAGCATCTTGTTTTCCTTGTCGTTCTTCCAGTACGCGCCGGACTGCTGGGTGATCTTGAAGGCCTTCAGCGCCTTGGTGTAGGTCAGGTGCGGTCCGATGCACATATCGACATACTCGCCCTGCTGGAAGAAGCTGAATTCGGTCTCCTCAGCCAGGTCGGCCATGTGCTCGATCTTGTAGTGCTCCTGACGATCCTCCATCAGCTTCACGGCCTCGGCGCGGGGCAGGATGAAGGGCTTGACGGGCAGATTCTCCTTGGTGATCTTGCGCATCTCTTTTTCGATGGCGGCCAGATCCTCGTCCGACAGCTTGGTGTCGCCCAGGTCTACGTCGTAGTAGAAGCCGTTTTCGGTGGCGGGGCCAAAGGCGAAGTCCGCCTGCGGATACAGGCGCTTGATGGCCTGCGCCATGATGTGCGCGGCGGTGTGGCGCAGGACGTGCAGTTCTTCCTCCTGCGGGCATTCGGCAACGGTGCCGTCTTTGTAGATGATCTTCATAGCGGTTTGCTCCTTTGCAGCTTCGGCCCCACAGGGGCCGGTATCAAAAAAAGACGCTCCATCCCGCATATCTGCTACGGGATGAAGCGCCCTGAAAAAACAGGAAAAGCTCCACGGTTCCACCCGAATTGCGCGGCTTGGCTGCCGCGCCACTCGCTGTGCTGTAACGGGCGCACCCGGCAGAGGTTCGCCTCTGCACTCTGCGGTGGTAGGGCTGCCGTGCGCGCCGGGCCGCTTGCAGCACGCCCGCGCACGGCGGAGCGGCGGCCTTCTCTGGGGCGCGTCGAAGCGGAGCCTGAATTGTCCGCATCTTCGTTTTGGTCAGGATGAAACGTGAGACCCTGCATTGCGCAGAGTTCGTATCCTGATTCTAGCACGGCGGGGCGAAAAAATCAAGGGGATACGATTTCCCACTTTTTGAAAAAAGCGGGGCAAAAACTTTTTTCTGGCAAAACGCATCCGCGTTTTGCAAAAGGGCGGGGGAGCAGCCGGAACGCGTCGGTCTGCGTTTGCGCACTCCCGTGCGCTGGGGCTGCGCCCGGCGCTGCAGTGGGGAAAAGCCCTTGAGGGAGGTGGCGTCGCGGAGCGATGACGGAAGGAGTTCCGGGCGCAGACATGGGTTTCTGCGAAACCGGGATCAATGCTCCTGTCTCTGGCATGGCCCGGGCTTTGCCCCGGCGGCCCGGGCGCGGCTGGGGGAGAGATCGGGGCGGTATTCCGAGCGCAGCTTGTCGGTGAGGAAGTTCTGGCTGCTATACAGGCCGTTATAGCCTGAAAGAGTATAGCTCAGCCCGCAGGCCAGTGCGGCAAGCTCGATGCCCTGACCGCTGAACAGCTCAAAGGACAGGGCAATGGAGGGCACCAGAGTATTGGTAGCGCCACAGAACACCGCCACCATCCCTATGGCGGCCGAAAAGCCTGCGGGCAGGCCCAGCAGAGGCCCGGCGCAGCAGCCAAAGGTGGCCCCGATAAAGAAGGAGGGCACGACCTCGCCGCCCTTGAACCCGGCAGCCAGCGTCACCGCGGTGAGCAGCGCTTTGCACAGGAAATCCCACGGCAGGGCCTGACCCTGCTCCACAGCGGTGGTAATGACCTCCATGCCCGCACCGTTATACCGGCCGGGCCCCATCAGCAGGGAGAGCAGAACGACCAGAGCGCCGCCCGCAACAGCCCGCACCCATGGGTCCGGCCACAGCCGGTTCAGGCCGTGCTCGGTGTGATGCAGCACAGTGCAGAACAGCCGGGCCACCAGCGCACAGGCGATGGAAAGCACCCCCACTCGCAGCGCCGTTCCGACCGAAAGGGTCGGCGCGGCAAAGAAAAAGCGGGTGGCAGGCACCCCGCACACCTCCGACACGCCATACGCGATCAGCGAGGCCAGAAAGCTGGGCAGAAAGGCTGCGGAAAAGGTCATGCCCACGTCCTGCACCATCATAGCGAACAGGGTGGCCGACAGCGGGGTACCGAACAGGGCAGAGAAGAAGGCTGCCATGCCGCAGATGGTGGCAGTGCGTCGGTCGTGGGGCTGAAAGCGCAGCAGCCCGCCCAGATTCCAGCCGATGCTGCCGCCCATCTGCAGGGCGGCCCCCTCCCGGCCGGAGCTGCCGCCGCACAGGTGGGTGAGCACGGTACCCAGAAAGATGGCGGGGACCAGACGCGCCGGCAGATCCTCGCCCGAACGTACGGAGCGGATCACGTCGTCGGTGCCCAGGCCCTCGCACCGGACAGCCCGGTACAGCGCCACGATGCCGACCCCCGCGGCGGGCAGCAGGTACAGCAGCCAGGGCCATGCGGCCCGCAGTGCGGCCGCCTGATCCACCAGAAAATGGAACGCCGTTCCCATTGCGCCGCACACAAGGCCCGTGGGCACAGCCAGAAGGACCCATTTGGACAGCGCCAGCGCCACCGAAGCGGCCCGGTGCCAACAGGACCGTAAATAGTTTGAAAACAGCATGATGAAAGATCGACCTTCTTGCACAAAAATCACGACCCCGCCCCGAGCAAGGCCCGGGCGGGGATGCTTCAGGATAGCACAGTCGGCGGAGAATGTCAAATCGTCTCCCGCAGAGGGCACAGGGAGACCCCCGCTCCCTGTGCGGAGGAGCGAGGGTCTCGGTTTGCCGTATGGAGTCAGAAAAAAGGAAAAGGAGAAAAAAGGAGAACATTTATAGATCTATCACGCTTCGCGCGGCGCTACCAGACGCCTTACGCAGCGGGACAGCGAAAGGGGGATGTCACTCCACGTCCTGGAGTGCGGCGAAGTCTTCCTCGCCGGTGCGGATCTTGACCACGCGGGTCACGTTGTAGACGAAGATCTTGCCGTCGCCGATGTGGCCGGTATACAGGGCCTTCTTGGCGGCCTCGACCACGGAATCCACCGAGATCTTGGACACGATGACCTCGACCTTGACCTTGGGCAGCAGGGTGGTATCCACAGGCACGCCGCGGTACTTCTCGCTGGTACCCTTCTGGATGCCGCAGCCCATGACCTGCGTCACAGTCATGCCGGTCACGCCCAGATCGTTCAGGGCGGTCTTGAGCTGGTCGAACTTGCTCAGCTTGGCGATGATGGAGACCTTGTGCATGCCGGTGTCATAGACGCCGTCCTTGATAACAGACTCGCGCACCACAGGCACCGCGGCGTCGATCTGCCTGGCAGAAGCCTTGGTCACGTCGTCCTCGCCCAGGTCGGTGTTCTCGTTGGGGGTCATAGCGGCGCTGGTCGCGTCGGAGATGGCGAACCCGGCGTATGCGGAGGACAGGCCGTGCTCGTGGATGTCCAGACCGTCGATCTCCACCTCAGCGGGGACGCGCAGGCCGATGAACTTGTCGATGAGCTTGAAGATAACGAACATCACAGCCACGACGTAGAGGTCTACGACCACGATGCCCAGAGTCTGCACACCCAGCTGGCTGAAGCCGCCGCCGTAGAACAGGCCCTTGCCCACGCCGTCGCCGCCATCAGAGAACAGGCCGACCGCGATGGTGCCCCACACGCCGTTGACGAAGTGGACGGAGACCGCGCCGACCGGGTCGTCGATCTTGGCGATCTTATCGAAGAACTCAACGGACAGGACCACGAGGAGACCGGCAACGAAGCCGATGACGAACGCGCCGAAGGGGGTCACGCAGTCACAGCCTGCGGTGATGGCCACCAGACCGGCCAGCGCGCCGTTCAGGGTCATGGAAACGTCGGGCTTGCCGTAGCGCTTCCAGGTGAAGAGCATGGTCACGCAGGTGGCGACCGCTGCCGCAAGGTTGGTGTTGAAGCAGACCAGACCGGTCAGGGTCATGGTCTCGTCGGTGGACAGGCTCAGGGAAGAGCCGCCGTTGAAGCCGAACCAGCAGAACCAGAGGATGAATACGCCCAGAGCACCGGCCGTCAGGTTGTGGCCGGGGATGGCGTGGGGGTTGCCGTCCTTGTCGTACTTGCCGATACGGGGGCCGAGCAGCGCAGCGCCCAGCATGGCGATGACGCCGCCCACGTTGTGGACCGCTGCGGAACCGGCAAAGTCATGGAAGCCCAT
>JBJERT010000187.1:1239-5331 GCA_051882435.1 Faecalibacterium sp. | reverse complement strand
AGTTGGGCGGCCAGCGTTTGCGCGCTCCCGCGCGCGGGGGCTGTGCCCAAGGGACCGAGAGGGTCGCCGCAGCGGGAGAGCAGCTTTTCCCGCCGGGGCGACAGAAACAACTGATTTTTTCTCCGGTTTCGGGACTATACTTCTATTGCGGCCGCTGTGATAGGCCGGAAAGGGAGCAAGGAGCAGACAAATGGGCATTCTGGACAATTTCGGCAAAGGAAGATATCGTGGTTTCTCCCGCGAGGCGGGGCGGATGCTGGAGGGTGCAGTACAGCTTGCAGGCGGGCTGGGCTGCGAGAAAGCAGATACCGGCCACCTGCTGCTGGTCATCTTGCAGGAGGACCACGGCCCGGCGGCACAGTTTCTGGCGGGAAAGAATATTTCAGAGGCGGCGGTACGCCGTCAGATCGCCGAGAGCCGCCGCGGGCCAGCCCTGCGGCTGGATCGGCACGCACTGGCCCCGGAACTCAAGCGGGCGATGGATTACGCCATTTTGGGTGCGCAGAACGCCCGCTCCTCACGCGCCGAACCGGAGCACCTGCTTTGCGCGATGCTGGAGGACGGCGAATGCACCGCCGGGACGCTGCTGGCCTCGATGGGCGTACAGCTCAGTGACGCCGTACGGGAATGCCGCCAGCTTTCGGGACAGTTCACTCTGCCCATCCAGCCGCGGGCGTCCACGAGCATGCCGCGGGGCAGCCGCCCCAGCGACAAATACTGCCGCGACCTGACCCGCCGCGCCATGGACGGTGAGCTGGACCCCGTATTCTGCCGCGAAAAGGAGCTTGACCGCATGGTCGAGATCCTTTGCCGACGCCAGAAAAACAATCCCTGTCTTGTGGGCGAGCCGGGCGTGGGCAAGACCGCTCTGGCCGAAGGGCTGGCCCAGCGCATCGCCGAGAACCATGTGCCCCGTGCGCTGCAGGGGCGGCGGCTTCTGGCGCTGGATATGGCCAGCCTTGTAGCCGGGACGAAGTACCGCGGCGACTTTGAAGAACGGTTCAAAAACCTTCTGGAAGAGCTGGTGCGCGACGGCACCGCCATCCTCTTTGTGGACGAGTTCCATACCATCGTGGGCGCAGGCGCGGCCGAGGGGGCCATCGATGCGGCCAGCATCCTGAAACCCGTGCTTGCCCGCGGAGAGCTGCAGCTCATCGGCGCAACGACCAATCAGGAGTTCCGCTCCCACATCCAGAAGGATGCCGCGCTGGAGCGGCGGTTCGGCCGGGTCCAGATCGAAGAACCGACCCCTGCGCAGGCCACAGAGATTTTGGAAGGACTGGCTCCGCGCTACGAGCGCTATCACAGCGTGAAGCTGCCCCCGGAGACCCTGCGCGCAGCAGTTGAGCTTTCGGTGCGGTATCTGCCAGGCCGATGCCTGCCGGATAAAGCGATCGACCTTGTGGACGAAGCCTGTTCCGCCGCGCGCATCCGTGCGGAACGGGAAGGCTCACCCTCCCCCGCACTGACGCAGGAGGAGATCGCGCATGTGGTCGCGCAGGCCAGTGGTGTGCCCGCCGAGCGCGTAGGCGAACAGGAACGGGAACGGCTGGCCCGGCTCGAGGAGCGGCTGAATCAGGAGATCGTCGGGCAGGAGCGCGCCGTGGCCGCCGTAGCGGGTGCGATCCGCCGCAGCCGCACAGGGTTGGGCGAACCGGGACGTCCCATCGGCGCACTGCTTTTTCTTGGGCCGACCGGCGTAGGCAAGACGGCGCTGGCCAAAGCGCTGGCCGCGAGCTGGTTCGGCAGCGAAAAGGCTCTGCTGAAATTTGATATGTCCGAGTATCAGGAGCAGCACACCGCCGCCCGGCTGCTAGGCGCACCTCCGGGCTATCTGGGGCATGACGAGGGCGGTCAGCTCACCGAGGCTGTGCGCCGCCGCCCGTACAGCGTCGTGCTTTTCGATGAGATCGAAAAGGCCCACCCGGATATCCAGAACATCCTGCTCCAGATCCTGGAGGACGGACAGCTCACCGATGCCATGGGGCGGCGGGCGGATTTCCGCAATACCATCGTACTGCTGACCTCGAACCTCGGCGCACGGTTTCTGGCCGGGCAGAACGCCCCGCTGGGTTTTGCCGCAGGCGCAGAGGCCGCGCTGGAAAAGCAGTCCGCACAAGCCATCGCGGAAGCGAAAAAGTGGTTCCGTCCTGAGCTGGTGGGGCGGCTGGATGATATCATCGTGTTCCGCCCGCTGGGAGACGAAAGTCTCTGTGCCATCGCGGAGAAGCTGCTGAGTCAACTGGAAGCCCGCGCCGCCCGCAGCGGCTACACCCTGACCCATACCCCCCGGCTCGGCCCTGCCCTGGCCGCCAAGGCCCGCTCTCCCTACGGCGCGCGGGAGCTTCGGCGGCAGGTGGACCGGGCAGTCGAGCAGGCGCTGGCCGACCAGATCGCCGCGGGATGCGCTCACGCGGGGCAGCACTGGACCGCCGACTGTACCGCGGACGGGACCGTAACACTGGCAGAAACAGACCCGGCCACCATCGGCTGACTCTGACGATAATAAAAATTGGCCCGCGCGAACGCGCGGGCCGTTTTGAAAGTTTTTCGGTTCCTTTTTTCAAAAAGGAACAAATCTCACGCCATCTCGGCCAGAGCTTTGCGGAGGTTGCCCGCGATCTGGTCAGGGCAGCTTGTGGGGCGGGGGCCGCAGGTCGTGCCCTCCATGCGGGCGATCGCGTCCTCGGCCTTCATGCCCTTCAGCAGCTTGCAGATGCCCTTGAGGTTGCCGTTGCAGCCACCGATCACCTCGATGGAGGCAATGGTATGATCCTCGTTGAGGACGATGTTGGTCATTTTGGAACAGGTGCCGTGGTTGGGATAGGAAAAGCTCTTGCTCATGGTTTTTATCTTCCTTTCAAAATAATAAACATCTTTGGTCCGCTGTCAGAGCGCTCCGCCGCGGCGCTGGCGAGCCAGATCTTCCAGCCGGAAGATCTGGTCGTCGGCGGTGGTGCAGGTCCCGACCGGATGGGGATGGGCAGAATAGGCTCCGTGGAAATCCGTGCCGCCGGTACGGATCAGGCCATACCGCTCGCAAAGGGCTGCGCATTCGGCCTTATCCTCAGGGCTGTTGCGGGGATGGTCCACCTCGATCCCATCGACCTGCCCCTCCGCCGCCAACTGCCGCAGCAGGGGCATGCTCTTATATACCGTCGGGTGCGCCAGCACTACCACGGCGCGGGCTGCGTGGGCAGTGGCCAGCACCTCCTGCACCGAAGGATAGCGCACCTGATGCAGAACGATGCCCCGCGGCTCCCAGCCGAACAGCTTGTGATACAGCTCGCCATAGATCGCGTCACACAGCCCCAGCTCATGCAGTGCCTGCATGATACCGCTCTTGAACAAAACGCCGCTGTCCTGTGCGTATTCCAGCGCCTGCTCTGCCCGGAACTGCGGATACATCGCCTCCAGCTCCCGGGCGCTTTGCAGGCCGCAGGCATTGCGCCGCTCCCGCAAAAGGTCACAGTGCGCTTTGAGCGCGGCGCTGTCCGGGTCAGGCCAATAGCACAGGATGTGCACCCGATGGCGGTGCTCATGGTCATAGCCGGTCAGCTCGGTGGCCGGGATGAGCCGCACACCGTCCTGAGTAGGATGCTCATAGCCGTAGCGCACACTGTGCAGAGTATCGTGGTCGGACAGCGCCATCGTGTGCAGACCTGCACGGGCTGCCATCAGAGGCAGACGGGCAATGGGCGTGGAGCCGTCCGAACAAGTGGAATGATTATGAAGATCGCCTGGCATGGAACTGCTTCCCCTCCACTAAAAACGCCCGGCCGGATGACGCGGCCGGACGCTCTTTTTTTAATGCTTATAGAAATTGATGAGGCAGCCATCCGCAAGGATGCGGCGCTCGTCCGCAGTCAGCGGAGCCATATACAGCTCAAACGCCTTCGGCGCATCCCCCAGAACATATGCCTTGATGTGCTGCAGGTCGCCCTCCAGCACAGCGCGGGCATCGGGGATCAGGATGTAATCCCCCAGCCCGAAGGGAGTTGCTCCGGCAAGCTGCAGCGGCAGCATGCCCCAGTTGATGAGGTTGGAACGATACCGCTTGGTCGCGTACTCCGTGACGATGTTCGCCCCTGC
>JBJERT010000187.1:0-1139 GCA_051882435.1 Faecalibacterium sp. | reverse complement strand
AACTCAGCCAGGCCCAGCGGATTGGAACGGTAGGAGCTGGTCTCGCCGGAGGGGATCAGCTCGTCGGTGGTGGTCACGGGGTCGGTGATATAGGATGCCACCTTGAGCAGCAGGTTCTCGCCCAGCGGCGCGATCTCAGGCCAGTCCTTGATATTGGGGCCGAGCTTGAGTAGCGCGTCGTAGTCGCCCTTGCCGAAGCCCTGATACACACGGGCGTCGTAGCTGGAAGGATCGTACTGATACTCCGGCACCGTGGGGTCGTAATCGATGGCAGTGGCCGGGGTCAGGATGCCGCCGTTGACCGTCGTGGCCGCGATGCTGCGGGCATCCATCAGCGCAACGCCCGCCAACTGGCCGCTGCCGGGCTTGGAGCCTTCGCGGCTGGGGAAATTGCGGGTGGTGTGGCGGATGGAGAGCGCACCGTTGGCCGGGACATCGCCCGCACCAAAGCACGGGCCACAGAAGGCCGTGCGGATGGTCGCGCCCGCCGCCATGAGATCGGTCAGCACACCCGTGCGGGCCAGCTCCATCATGATGGGCTGGCTGCCGGGGTAAACGCTGAGGGCATAATCCCCGCTGCCGCCGGTATGGCCGCGGAGGATGGAAGCCGCCTCATAGATGCTGTCGAACAGGCCGCCCGCGCAGCCCGCGATCACGCCCTGGTCCACCCGCAGGCGGCCGTTCTCGATCTTGCTGCACAGGTCGAGGGTCACATCCTTGCGGCCCACTAGCTTCTGCACATTCTGCTCGCAGTCGTACAGGATATCTTCCAGGTTGGCATTCAGCTCCTCGATGGTGAACGCATTGGAGGGGTGCATGGGGAGCGCGATCATGGGACGGATGGCAGACAGATCCACCGTTACCACGCCGTCATAGTAAGCCAGCTCTGCCGGTGCCAGCGGCTTGTAGTCCGCAGCGCGGCCGTGGGCTGCCAGGAACTTCTGCGTGGTCTCATCGGTCGCCCAGATGGAGGACAGGCAGGTGGTCTCCGTGGTCATTGCATCGATGGCGTTGCGGGTATCCTGCCGCAGGCTGGCCACGCCGGGGCCGAAGAACTCCATGACCTTGTTCTTGACATAGCCGCTCTGGAACAGCTTGCCCACCAGGGCAATGGCCACATCGTGGGGGCCGCAGCCTGC
>JBJERT010000186.1:0-5346 GCA_051882435.1 Faecalibacterium sp. | reverse complement strand
GTACGGCCTTGGCTCTCCCTCTGGGAGAGCTGGCGCGCAGCGCCTGAGAGGGCGTAAACGCACCCTGTACGGCCCGCCCGTGCCTGACAAAAGCAGTGTGACCTGCCCTATGCTTCAGAAAAATCTTGGCCTGCGCGTATGCGCAGGCCGTGTGAAAAGTTTTTTCGGTTCCTTTTTTTCAAAAAAGGAACAAAAAGAATCTCTCCTCCCCCTTTTCACCTGCCTCTGCGCGCAGTATAATAAAAAGTTGTAGGAAAAGGAAAGGAGAATCCGAAACCATGGAGATCGAAGAACAACAGGAGTATGTGCCCAGTCCGGCGGCGGCCTCGCGCCCGGCGTGGGCGTTCAGCCGACGCACCTTTCAGGAGGGCGTGCGGGATGGCATTCCCATCGCATTGGGATATTTTGCGGTGGCGTTCTCGCTGGGCATCGCGGCGCGCAAAGCAGGCTTTACGCCCTTCCAGGGCTTTCTGGCCAGTCTGCTGAACAACGCTTCGGCAGGCGAGTACGCCGCGTTCGCGCTCATCACCACGGGGGCGTCTTATCTGGAGGTCGCGGCGATCACGCTCATTGCCAATGCGCGCTATCTGCTCATGAGCTGTGCGCTGGCGCAGCGTTTTGCGCCGGAGACCCCCTTTGTGCACCGCCTTATCGTGGCCTACGACGTCACGGATGAGCTGTTCGGCATCACGATCGCGCGTCCCGGCGTCATCAATCCCTACTATACCTATGGCGCGATCTCGGTCGCGGCACCGGGCTGGGCCGTCGGGACGGCTCTGGGCATCGTGGCGGGCAATCTGCTTCCGCTGCGGGTGGTCAGCGCCCTGAGCGTGGCACTTTATGGAATGTTTTTGGCTATCATCATCCCGCCTGCGCGCAAGAGCCGCGTCATTGCGGGGCTGGTAGCGCTGAGCTTTGCGCTCAGTCTGGCCTGCCGGTTCCTGCCGTGGGTCTCGTCCCTGTCGGACGGCACCCGCACCATTCTGTTGACTGTGGCGGTCGCCAGTGCGGCAGCCATTTTGTTCCCCGTTCAGACAGAGGAGGCCAGCCATGACGTACAATAACTATCTTTACATCGCTGTGATGGCGCTGGTCTCCTACACCATCCGTGTCCTTCCGCTGACCCTGATCCGAAAGCCCATCCGCAACCGGTTCGTGCAGTCCTTTTTGTACTATGTTCCCTATGTCACGCTGGCTGTAATGACCTTCCCGGCCATTCTCGAGGCGACACAAAGCCCGCTGGCGGGCGCCGCGGCGCTGGCCGTGGGGATCCTTGCCGCGTGGATGGGCGCGGGCCTGTTCCCGGTCGCGGTGCTGTGCTGCGCGGTCGTGTTCGTGCTGGAGCTTGTGCTGATCTGAGCGCTCTGTTCCCCCCAAAGGGCCTGTGCATGCCCGCGCAGGCCTTTTTTTGACAATAAAATATTGTCGATTGCTGAATTTGGCCGGGAAGTATGCTATAATGGACGCATCTGAGCAGAGCGGAGCCTGTGTTCCGCCTGTGCGTTCTGCGGTGAGGAAAGGTGTAAAGGTGAAAAATACGATGGAACGTGAAACTCTGAAATCAAGACTGGGGTTCATCCTCCTGTCGGCCGGATGCGCGATCGGCATCGGGAATGTGTGGAAGTTCCCCTATGTTGCGGGGCAGGGCGGCGGCGGTGCCTTCGTGCTGTTTTATCTGCTGTTTCTGGTCCTGCTGGGGCTGCCCATCCTGACGATGGAATTTGCGGTCGGCCGCGCCAGCGGCAAAAGCCCGGTGCAGGCATATCAGGCTCTGGAAAAGCCGGGGCAGCGGTGGCATATCAGCGGATACTTCGGACTTGCGGGCTGCTATCTGCTGATGATGTTTTATACCACCGTTGCGGGCTGGATGCTGTATTATTTCTTTGAGACGGCAGCGGGGCATTTCGTGGGACGTTCCGCAGAGGAGATCGCGGCGGCGTTCTCGGAGCTGCTTGCCAGCCCGGGCACGATGGCTTTCTGGATGATCCTCGTGGTGCTGGTGGGCGTCATCGTCTGCGCGCGCGGACTGCAGAACGGCCTGGAGCGTGTGACCAAGGGGATGATGCTGGCGCTGCTGCTGGTGATGGTGGTGCTGGCGTTCAACAGCCTGTTCATGCCGGGGGCGAAAGAGGGGCTGCGGTTCTATCTGGTGCCGGACTTTGGCCGGATGCGGGAGGTCGGCGTGGTGAGCACGCTGGTCTCGGCGATGAATCAGGCGTTTTTCACATTGAGTCTTGGCATCGGCGCAATGGCGATCTTTGGCAGCTATATCGGCAAGGAGCACGCTCTGCTGGGCGAATCGGTGCGGGTGGTCGTGCTGGACACCTTTGTGGCCATCACGGCGGGTCTGATCATCTTCCCGGCCTGCTTTACTTATGGTGTGGACCAGACCTCCGGCCCGAGCCTTATCTTTATCACCCTGCCCAACATTTTTTCGCACATGGCGGGCGGCCGTCTGTGGGGCAGCCTGTTTTTCCTGTTCATGTCCTTTGCGGCGCTGTCCACGGTGCTGGCAGTGTTTGAAAACCTGATCTGCTGCGGCATGGAGCTGACCGGCTGCACCCGCCGACAGTCCTCGCTGGCGAATCTGGTGCTGCTCATCGTGCTGTCCCTGCCCTGTGTGCTGGGCTTCAGCGTGTGGAGCTGGGACTGGCTGGGCGTATTCGGCGGCACGATCCTGGATCTGGAGGATTTCCTGGTCAGCAATCTGCTGCTGCCGGTCGGCTCGCTGGTCTATCTGCTGTTCTGTGTCACGCGCTATGGCTGGGGCTGGGACAACTACAAAAAGGAGTCCAACACCGGTTCCGGCCTCAAGGTGCAGGACTGGATGCGCGGCTATCTGACCTATGTTCTGCCTGTGATCGTGGGCTTCATCTTCCTGTTCGGCCTCTATGACAAATTTCTCGCCTGACAGGCGGGCAGCGTGCAGCCGGAGGAAACACGATGAAGGTTTTGGTGTGTGACGATGATGTCGGCTTTGGGAATCGGCTGGCAAAGTATGTGGAAGCGTTTTTTGAGCAGCGCGGTATCCTGACCCAGTGCAGCGTCTGTTCCAGCGGGGAGCAGGTGCTTGCGCGGCAGGACCTGCATTTGATGCAGGTCGCTTTTCTGGATGTGGATATGGCCCAGATGAACGGGATCGCGCTGGGGCGTGAGCTGAAGCGCATCAATCCGAACCTCGTTCTGGTCTATATCTCTGCGTATCTGGAATTTGCGACAGAAGGCTATACCGTCAGCGCATTCCGCTATCTGCTCAAGCGGGACGTGGAGCGGATGCTGCCCGGCTGTCTGGAGGCGATGCTTGCGGAGCATTCCAGCGGGG
Source organism: Faecalibacterium sp. (assembly GCA_051882435.1). Classification (GTDB taxonomy): domain Bacteria; phylum Bacillota; class Clostridia; order Oscillospirales; family Ruminococcaceae; genus Faecalibacterium. The sequence goes on along the minus strand of JBJERT010000186.1, from coordinate 2,024 downwards.
ACCGGACGCTTTCGGTCACGAAAAACCGCAGCGTCCAGGAGATCCCGCTCGATCAGATCTATTATCTGGAAAGCGAGCTGCGGCGCATCAACGTGTACGGGGATATCCCCCACACGCCGCTGTGCTCCTATTACGGCAAGCTGTCCGAGCTGCCGCAAAGCCTCTATCAGAATGGCTTCCTCAAGGTCGGGCGCAGCCATGTGGTCAATATGCTTTATATCCGTCAGCTCAGCGGCTACAGGGTGGAACTGCTCAACGGCATACAGCTCAGCGTGAGCCGCACAGGATACCCGGCGATCCGCAGGGCATATCTGGAATGGAAGGGGCAGTTTTCCAATGGATGAGCGGCTGATCCTGCTGTGCATGATCCTGTATCGTGTGGGGGAGTACCGCGTCCCGCTCAAGGTATACGGGGTCCTGCTGGGGGAAGGATGCTTCCCGGCAAAAGAACGCCGTGAGCTGCTGGCGGCGTTCTTTCTGCTGGCGCAGCTGGCCATGTTGGACCCCAGTATCGTGATGACGCCCGAGTGCGTGGTGAAAGCGGCTCTCCTGTTCACAGCGGCAGCGTTCTGCTTTGGGGGCACGTTCCGCCAGAGGGCGCAGGCCATCATTGTGGGCTGCCTGATCCTGGTGGGGCTGGAGAATATCACGCTGGAGCTGGAGGCGCAGCTGCTGCACACCTCCACGCTTCGGGTCGTACAGCAGCCCGACCTTCTGGTGCTCAATGCGATCCTGATGATGATCTACAGCGAGGTCCTGGAGCTGCTGCTGACCCGCATCGCAAAGCAGCGCACAGTCCCGCTGGAGCAGTGGGGCATCAGTCTGTTTTATCCGTCGGTAGCGCTGTCCATCAACTGCCTGCTGGTCCTGCTGAACCAGCGCGCAGCCATCCCCGGGGCGCTGATCTGGGTGTCGCTGGGGCTGCTGCTCTCGCTGGAAGGGCATTTTATCCTGATACGGATGCTGGAAGAACAGACCCGGCGCAGCGAGCAGGCGCACCTTGAATCAGCGCTGGAAAAGCAGCACGCCAAAGCCCTGATGGAATCCTATACCGCCCAGCGCCGCCTGACCCATGAGTTCACCAATCACCTGAACGCTCTGGACGCTTTTTTGCAAGAAAAGGATATCGCGGGGGCGCGGGCCTATCTGGCCAGCATCAGCCGGACGGTGGCCTCGGGCACGACCATTATGGACACCCACAATCCGCTGCTGGATGCGCTGTTCAGCAAAAAATACGAAGAAGCCGCCGCGCAGGGGGTGCTGCTCTATTTTGACCTGTGTGATCTGCACACGCTGCCCCTTGCGGATGCGGATGCCGTCATCCTGCTGTCCAACCTGCTCCAAAATGCGATCGAGGCGGCACAGGGTACCGACTGCCCGGAGGTGCATCTGCGGATGCGGCAGCGGACGGAGGAACTGCTCCTCTCGGTGCGCAACCGTGTTCAGCGGGATGTGGAGCTGACGGACGGCCAGCTCCCCCAGACCACGAAAACAGAACCGGGCCATGGCATGGGGCTGGCGAACGTGAAAGATGTGCTGGACCGCTATCAGGGCGAATCTGTGATGAGCTGCCGGGACCGCTGGTTTTGCTTTACATGTTCGGTCAAAACCGGCAAGTTATGACATCAAAGGATGCAAAATATTACATTTTGAGAGAAAACACCGCAGTTTTTTGTTATCATAGAGCTGGCAGGGACGGTGCAGCAGGGCCATGTTCCATGCGCAGTTGCGGCCGGGGCGACCCGGATGCGCCGGGGGACGGCCCATCGGAAGGCTGCCGCGCACTTGAAAGGGTGCAGCCGCTCTTTGCCGTTGGTCTGTGGTCCGACCTGGCGGAGGAACGGGGGACTTGCTGTCTCATACAAACGCTTTCTGATTCTGGCATACATACTGCGCCTCCATATCGTTGAGTGGGAACGGGATATGGAGATGCAGACCTCTCTGCCAGGTCCACAGACGGACTGCGCCCCGATATGGGGTGCAGGAGGCTCCCGTGTGCTTTTGCGCCGGGGGCCTTGTTTTTT
>JBJERT010000185.1:1950-5372 GCA_051882435.1 Faecalibacterium sp. | reverse complement strand
AGAGCGGATTTGTCTATCCGGGTGCAAATGCCAGTTGGCATCGCACCCGGATATTTTTTAGGGGGCACTGAGATGATATTCCCCGATTCTTTTCCTGTATTTTTAATTTTTGGGGTTATAATCCAATATATAATTGATTTTCTCCTGTATTTCGGATATACCATGGACAGGATGGGGTCCAGGCATATTATATTACTCCACCGTCGCCGCATAAAATCGAGTTGCTTTATCCGCCAAAGTAGTGTACACTACTTTCAGAAGTTCTTCGGGAAGGAGGCCGAAGCCGATGCGTACAGAAAAACCAAAAACCTATTGTATCATGCACCGGGAACACTGCGTTGCGCAGATCGACACGCAGGGCAGCTGCAGAATCCATAATGAGCCATTCCTGCCATACGACCTTGTACTGGAAGAAGGCGACAGCTTTGACGAACGCTTCAACAATCTGGAAGTGTTTTATCACTGGTGTGCTTCCCGCGTCCTGACGCTGGACCGTCAGTATGCAAAGGAGATCCTGAACAGCATCGGCGCGCCCCAAAGCATGACGGACCGCGACCGCGCCAAGATCGCGCTCTCCTATCACTGTCTTTCGCTGACCGACGTTTACTGGGTCTGCGAGGTGGGCGAGAACGTCTCGTTTGCGCAGATCAACCTTTATACCCATTCCCTGGACAGCGCTTTGATCCACCTCTCTTTGCGGGGACGCCAGATGACCGTCACCAACGCGCATCTGCTGGCAGGAGATCTGTCCACCCACGGCTGCTATCCCAAAGCATGGGTGCGCAAAGAGGACGGATTCTGCCTTTATAAAGACGGCGGTGCTGCGGCAGTGGAGAAAGAGGTCCTTGCCAGCCAGATCTGCCGCTGTTTTGACTGCAGGCAGGTCCTCTATGAACAGACCGATTTTGAGGGTGAGCCTGTTTCAGTCAGCCGGATCATGACAAACCAGAAGTACAGTATTGTCACATATGCGGCATACGATATTTTCTGTACGAACCGGGAAGAGGATACGCTGCAGAATATCCTTCGTCTGGACTCGCACGGCTATTATATGATGAACCTTCTGGACTATCTGACAGGCAACACCGACCGCCATTGGGAAAACTGGGGCTTGCTGGTGGACAACGAAACGAATCAGCCGCTTCGACTGCACGATCTGATGGATTTTAACTGTGCATTCCAGCAATACGACACACTGGACGGCGCAAACTGCCTGACCGTTGGCAGGCGGAATTTGACCCAGCGGGAGGCCGCAGAGGAGGCCGTGAAAGCGATTGGTCTGAACCAACGCGCCAAAGTAGACCCGGCGCTTTTTGCAGGACATCCTGAATGGTATTCTATGTTTGAACAGAGACGGACAGTGCTGAAGAAGCTCTTATAATACCCCCAATATTGTAAATACAAACAGGGCAGCTCCCACGGATAGGATATCCCACCGTGGAAGCCGCCCTGTTTTTTGTCTTGATGATGGCTTTCTTTTCTTCCGGCTGCGCAAAAAGACTACCCGGCAAAAAATCTCAAAATAATCCAAAAAAATTTTGCAGATAGACACCCCCTGTCCAACTCCATGAGTACAATAAGGCTGCGGAATCGAAAGTGCCTGAGCCGCAGATGCCGATGTATCTGTACGGTCCCGTGCGGAACGCTCCGCTGGTTCGGGTCATCGTCGTGAAAGGCAAAGGAGGTCTCTATGTTTTGTCGATTTTGCGGAGCGGACAATGAAGACCATGCGGTTTTCTGCAAAAAATGCGGAAAATCCTTCGGGCAGGAGCGGCCTGTGGAGCAGCCGACGGCTGTGATCCCAACCAAGCCTGCGTCCGAACCAACTCCATCGGAGCCTGTTCCTGCCGGACAGGTCCCCGCAGAGCCGCCTGCTCCGATTGAGTGGGAAGGTTCGCTCTCCTGCCCCTATTGCCATGCAGGAGGGGACCACTGCCATCCCGTTGTCAAAACAGACATCAAGACCTCCGGCGGAGGATACGGTTTCTGGAGCGGGTGCTGCGGGCTGATCCTGCTGGGGCCTCCGGGACTGCTGTGCGGTGCCTGCGGACGCTCGGTCAAGACCAAAGTCCGCAACGATACATGGTGGGTCTGCGACAAGTGCGGAAAAGAGTTTCTGTCCAAGCAGTCTGCGCTGGCGCAGGCTTCTCTTTCCATGCGGAGTGCCGCGCTGTATTCTCTGTTCCTTACTTCCGGGATGTTTTATGAAATGGGCCAGCCGGACGGCAGCATCTGGATGTTCCTGATTTTCTCGTTGATCGTAGTCGGCCTGTGGTTCTCCATCCCCAAGACCATGGCCGAAACCACCGGACTTGCGCCGGATCAGCTGCTGACTCCAGAGGAATATACCGCATTTCGGATGAAATTGTGGGCGTTCTGTGTTTTGAGCATTGTACTGGGTGCCCTATGGGGAGTGAGTGCCAATGGATAAACAACAGCTTCACCAGCGCCTGATGCAGGCAGGGAAGTTCTGCGGCTGTCATCAGATGCCGGAACGCAGCTTCTTCTACCATGGATATCAGTTCCCGGTCTGTGCCCGCTGTACCGGTGTGGTGCTGGGGCAGCTTGTCGGATATCTCACCTTTGCGTGGTTCCGACTGAGCTGGAACGGATGCAGTTTCTTTCTGTTCCTGATGTTTCTGGACTGGTACCTGCAAAAAATGGGGCTTCTGTCCTCTACTAATCCACGCCGTCTGATCACTGGGCTGCTCTGCGGCTATGCTCTTGGTCAATGCTATCTCAGCTTTGCTCTGAGGCTGTTCGGACGGCTGACAGTCCGATAAAGGAGGTTTTATGCGTTATACCTGTAAAAACTGCGGCTGTGAGCTGCCCGACGATGCACAGTTCTGCACCCACTGCGGGACGAAGGTTTCCGCTCCGCGCTGTCCGAGCTGCGGGCGCATCCTGCCGGAGGATGCGGCATTCTGTACGTTCTGCGGCACCCGGCTTGTCCCGGAGGAAACACGCGCCGAAAACACAACAGAGCAAAGTGTTGAGTCCCTGCCTGAGGACCCCACGGTCGAGCTGGAACCAACTTCTTCCGAAAAAGAACCTGAATCTGTCTCTTCTCCGGCAGAAGCTGCTTCCGCATCTCTGCCGACACAGCAGGCGTGTCCCTCGGAATCCGTACCACTCCCGCCGAATGCACCACCGGACGCCGCGCAGCCCTCTGCTGAGGAACAAGCTGTTCCCTCTGCATCGGAACCGATAGAAGAGGAGCATCCCGATACAGCATCCGATCATGCCGGAAATGCTTCTCCTGTGCCTGCGCCGGACGTTCCTGCTCTGCCTGCGGATGCAGAACCGCCCGCGTTCCTGCTGGACGGAAAGAGCGATATTTTTCAGCGGCTCAAACAGTACGAGCAGAACGGCGATACCCGCAGTGAGGAGTATTCCCGCCTGCGAAAGCAGGAAAAGTCGGC
>JBJERT010000185.1:0-1850 GCA_051882435.1 Faecalibacterium sp. | reverse complement strand
TGATCTATGGACAATCCCAGTCTGTTCAGATTTCAGAATACTGGCGTGGAAACGCGATTTTCGATGCGGTCTGGGCGTCTGAGGACAGTTGGGATGGCTCCACGCTTTATTTCGATGTGGCCCCCCGAGATTCTGATTACGACGATATGGCCGGTACACATTTCCTAACCTTTGTCCCCGCAGCAGAGTCGCCTTATGGCGTTGACACTATTTATATTGACGGTGATACCGATATGCCGTTCACGCGGGATTCGTACTGATCTGCGGCCTTCCAGCGCTCTGCAAAAGAAAAATCCGCCTGTTACAGCGGATTTGCGCGGTCCTCTATTTCATTGACGGCAGAGAGAAAGGTCTTTACAAGCTGCTCCGCATAGGCCCGCTCGGTGGGAGAACAGTTCTGGAAAAGCATCAGCAGCGCTTCCGGGTCCTCGGGGCCATCCCTGCCCCACAAAATATAATCGGTGGAAAGACGAAGCGTCTTTGATATCCGGCAGAGCGTGGGAACGGACATTCCCTTGACGCCGGTCTCGATATCAGCGCAAAACTTTGGTGTTACATCGATTTTTTCGGCAAACTGCTCCCGAGTATACCCCATGAACTCCCTTTGCTGGCGGATCCGCTTTCCAATCGCACTCCAGTCCATCTGCAACCTCCTGTGGTCGATATGAAACTAGTGTAACACCGTCAGTTCCTTCCATAAATAAACTTTAAGCGTTGAAAAGTTTGAACTTTTAAGGGATAGCGTTCCCGTTTCTTTCATCTCTCTGCAAACAAGCTCTGCCTCGTTGTTCTTCTCTCAGAGGATAGGGTATCCACTTTTTCTGCGTTCCCGAACGATACAATTTCCGGCAGGGAAACGATGCAAACTCACAGAAGATTTGTATCGTTTCCCTGCCGGTTTATTTCTCCAAAAATTACCAGTATAAATTGTGCATTCGTACCAACTTCTAGGGTTGTACAAATAGAAGTTTAAGAGTATAATAAAAATAATAGCAAAAAGAGGAAAAAAGAGCGCATTTTTGTTGGAGATAGACAAATCCTGTCTATGCTTGCGGCTATAATAGGAGCCAGACAGGAGGAATTACAATGGAAACCGATAAAAGCACCCGACTGCTGTACTTATATCAGGAGCTTCTGAAAGGAAACGGCATCCAGAAACGTGTTCTTGCGGACCGGTTCGGCGTCAACGAGCGCAGCCTTCAGCGGGACATCGATGCGCTTCGCTGCTTTTTTGCCGACCAGACCCCACCCAGCGAGATCGTATACGATGCCCGCCAGAAGGTCTATCGGCTGGTGGAGCGGGACGAGGACCGCCTGACCAACAGCGAGATTCTGGCGGTCTGCAAGATTCTGCTGGAAAGCCGTTCTCTGCGGCGGGACGAGATGCTGCCCATTCTGGACAAACTGGTGTCCTGCTGTGTCCCCGCGGACCAGAAGCAGGCTGTGACGGACCTTCTGGCCAACGAAAAGCATCTCTATCTGGAACTGCACCACGGCCAGCCCCTGCTGGATGGGATGTGGGAGCTGGGACAGGCCATCCGGCAGCAGCGGGTCATTGAGATCGACTACGAAAAAATGACGGGCGGCGAGCCGGTCCACCGCATTCTGGAGCCGGTGGGACTGATGTTCTCCGAGTATTATTTCTATCTGGTGGGTTTTATCCGCAACATTGACCGGGCCAAGGAGTTCGAGAACCCGGACGATCTCTTCCCTACCATCTACCGGGTGGACCGCATCCGCGGTTTTCAGGTCACGGAGGAGCATTTTCAGGTGCCCTACCGCAGCCGCTTTCAGGAAGGCGAGTTCCGCAAGCGGGTGCAGTTCATGTATGGCGGAAAGCTGCAAACGAT
>JBJERT010000184.1:0-5493 GCA_051882435.1 Faecalibacterium sp. | reverse complement strand
CGCGCGCGGGAGCGCGCAAAAGGTGCCCGCCCGCCTGCGCATAAAAATTGGCCCATGCGTATGCATGGGCCGTGTAAAAAGTTTTTTCGGTTCCTTTTTTTCAAAAAAGGAACAAAAAGAAGCAAAAAGAAGCAACTCACTCCAGCCCGATCTGTCTGGCGTACTCCTCCAGCAGCTCGCGCTCGAGGAAGGGGGTCTTTTCGCCCATGCGGTCGCGGTAGGTCTCGTGACCCTTGCCGATCACGGCGATGAGGTCGCCGGGCTGGGCGTGGTCCACCGCGTAGTGCAGCGCGTCCAGCCGGTCGGGGATCTCCACGAACTTCGCGTCAGGGTTGCCCTTCCGCATCCCGACGCGGATGTCCGCCAGAATGTCCTCCACCTTCTCAAAGCGGTTGTTGTCCTCGGTCAGGATGGAGAGATCCGCCATCCGGGCGCAGACCTCGCCCATGCCGTAGCGGCGCAGCCTGGAGCGGTTGCCGCCGCAGCCGAACACCACCACCAGCCGGTGCGGCTGATAGGCCCGCAGGGTGGTCAGCAGGCTCTCGGTGGAGACCTCGTTGTGGGCGTAGTCCAGCAGGATGGTGAATTTGCGGCTGATGGGCACCAGCTCCACGCGGCCCTTGACCACGCAGGAGGCCAGCCCCTCGTGGACGGCGGCGTCCGGCAGGCCCAGCACCTTGCCCACGCACAGCGCGGCCAGCGCATTGTAAACACTGAACTCGCCGGGCATGTTCACCTGCACGTCCATCTCGTCCGCGCCGGAAACGTGGAACTTCACGCCCAGAAAATCGTGGGTGCGCAGCAGCTCGCAGCCGCTGGCGCGGTATTCGGCCCCTTCGCCGCGGCCATAGGTGACCACGCGGCAGGTGTGGCCCTCCAGCAGGGCCTCGGTGTTGGGATCGTCGCAGTTCACCACGCCCACGTCGCAGCGCTGGAACAGCTGGCCCTTCCAGGAACGGTATTCCTCAAAGCTGGCATGCTCGCCGGGGCCGATGTGGTCGGGCGAAAGGTTGGTGAACACGCCCACCTGAAAGTGGATGCCCGCCACGCGGTCCATCATCAGGCCCTGACTGGACACCTCCATCAGCGCCGTGTCGCATCCGGCGTCCAGAAACGCGCGGAAGGTCTTTTGCAGCTCGTAGCTCTCAGGGGTGGTGTTGACCGTGTCCCGGTGCTGCCCCATAAAGTAAATGCCGTTGGTGCCGATCATGCCCACCTTGCGGCCCGCGGCCTCCAGTACGCTCTTGATCATGTGGGTGGTGGTGGTCTTGCCCTTGGTGCCGGTGACGCCGATCATGGTCATGCGGCGGGAGGGATTGCCGAACAGGTTGGCGCTCATCAGCGCCAGCGCCCGGCGGCTGTTCTCCACCTGCAAAACAGTCGCTTCCGGCAGGGCGGTCAGGTCGATGCCGTGCTGGATGACCAGCACCCGCACACCTTTGGCCGCGCAGTCCGGCGCGAAATCGTGGCTGTCCCGCTGGGTGCCCTCGATGCAGACGAACAGCCGGCCCGGCGCGGCCTTGCGGCTGTCATAAATGATATCTTCGATCTCCTGTTCCAGTGTGCCCTGTACCAGCGTATAGGATACGCCCTCCAGCAGCTCTTTCAGTTTCATCATGGTTCGCTCCTCCTCTATTGCACGGCCTGCGGCGGCTGTTCTGCGGCGGGGTCGGCGGGGGCTTCGCCCCCGGCCGCCTCCTCGATGGGCAGCGGGACGACGTAGCCCGAAGGCAGCGCCGGGTCCCCCTGCGCGAGGATGGGGCGCAGAGTGCCGTCCTGACGCACATGGCTGCAATCCAGCGCGCCGGTGTCCGTCTCCGAGCAGCCCTTCCCATCCGTATTATGCAGCAGATACGCCGCAAAGTCCAGCTTATAATCCAATTCGTTCAGCGTGCCCAGCAGCACGCTGATGCGGTCCTGATACAAAAAGGCCATCTGCTCGGTGTCGGCGAACTCGATGCGGGTCACGTCGGCCAGCAGGCCGTGGCTGCTCAGCCCGCCGATCAGAGTGTTGAGCGCCTCCAGACGGGGGTCCTGCGGCAGCTCGGCCTCCGGGTCGGCCTGTTCCGCCTGCGGCGCGGCAAAGTCCAGCTGTTCGCCGGGCGCGGTCGAGACCGGCTCGCCGCCGTGCAGAGTGGGCAGCGCGGGCTGCTCCGCCCCGCAGGATAGGATCTTGAGCGTCGTGGAGAGGGTCAGCCAGCCGCCCGCGGTCTGCATCCCGTAGGCGGGCACGGCTTCGGTCACCCGCACCACCACCCCGTTGGGATAGCGGCGCTCCACGGCGATCTGTTCCAGCAGCGGGAACTGCTTTTCCAGCGCGGCGGCGCGCTCCGACGCGTCAAAGCTGAAGATGTTCTCTTCCAGCTGTACACCCAGCGCCTGAAGGATGTCGGCGCTGGCGTAGCCGCCTGCCTCCTGCACCACCGCGCCGTCCGCCGTCTGCACCTGAATGGAGTTGATCTTGAACAGCATCGTCACCGTGAGGTAGACGCCCGCCGCGATGACGCACAGCAGCATCACAAAGGCGGTCAGCCGCCGCGCGACGCGGCGGCGGCGCGCTTCGGCGCGGGTCAGGCGGCGGTGCTTGCGCTTTTCCCGCCGGGCGGGGTCCCGGGCAGCGTTCTGTGCGGGGCGCAGACGCTGGCCGCTGCGGGGCTGCTGCGGGGCGCGGTCCGGGCGGGCGCTGCGCTGAGGGGCGCGGCTGTTGGCGGGGCGCTGGCTCCCGCTGCCCGCCGGGCGGCGGGTCTGCTGCACCGGGAACTCGATGCTGTTGTCCGGCCGGGGCCGGGCGTTCTGCGCGCGGCGGGCTGCCTCAAAGGAGACGGTCTGCCCGGGACCGCTCTGCCGGGCGGCGCGGCGCGGCCCGGCGGGGGCGGTGCGCCGCACATCGCGGGTCTGGTCATACGCCTGCCGCCGTGCGGCGGGGCGGTCGGGGTCATTGCTGCGCGGCCTGCGCTCGGTGGGCATGGCGCTGCGCCTCCTTTCGGTCAGAGATATGGGGTCACGGGGTGTGGACCAGCTTCATCAGCGCGGCGACGATGCGGTCCAGGCTGTCGTCCACCGACAGCGACCGGGCGCTGCGGCCCATCCGGGCCAGTTTGCCCGGCTCGTTCAGCAGGCCGGAGACCGTCGAGACAAGAGCCTCGCCGGTCAGGTCTTTTTCCTCGATGACGACGGCCGCGCCCGCTTTCTGTAATTCGAGGGCGTTATAATACTGGTGGTTTTCGGCCACGTTGGGGCTGGGGATGAGGATGGCGGCGCGGCCCACGGCCTCCAGCTCGGCCAGCGTCAGCGCGCCGGCGCGGCTGATGACCAGATCGGCGGCGGCCAGCAGCTCGGGCATGTTGTCGATGTACTCCCGGACCTCGAGGCTGCCGCCGGGGGCGAAGCCCTTCTGCTTCTGGAGGTCGCGGAACAGCTCCACGCCGTACTGGCCGGTGGCGTGCAGATGGAGCACAGGCGCGTGCTCCTTTTGCTCCCATGCGCACAGGTCGGCCACGACCTCGTTGATGCGGCGCGCACCCAGGCTGCCGCCAAAGGACAGGATGACCGTGCGGTCCCCCGCGCCCAGCTTTGCGCGGATGGCGGCGCGGTTGGCCGCCTGCGTGAACACCTCCGGCCGCACCGGATTGCCCACGACCAGCGTTTTGTCGGGCGCGCCCAGCTTTTCCACGGCGGCGGGCACGGCGGCGAACACGAGGTCCACGTCCGGGGCCAGCAGCTTGTTGGTCACGCCGGGGAAGGCGTTCTGCTCATGGATGGCCGTCCGAATGCCCTGCCGGGCCGCGCAGCGCACCACCGGCCCGGAGACATAGCCGCCGCAGCCGATGACGAGGTCCGGGCGGATCTCCTTCATCATGCGGCGGGCCTTGGGGCCGGAGAGGGCCAGGTTCCACAGGGTGATGAGGTTGCGCCGGATGTTGTTCAGCGAGAGATGACGCTGGAAGCCGGTGATCTCGATGTGGTGGAAGGGATAGCCCGCCTGTGTCACGAGGCGGTATTCCATGCCCTCCCGGCGGCCCGCGAAATGGATCTCGGCCGCGGGGTCGGCGCGGCGGATGGCTCCGGCGATGGCCAGAGCGGGATTGATGTGTCCGGCGGTGCCGCCGGCGGCGATCAGAACACGCATGAAAGGTTCCTCCTTGTTTGCGGGGCGTTTTATTCCAGCTCGCTGCGGGCGCGGCGCGCGTCCTCCAGAACGATGGGAGCGTGGGCTTTTTCCATCGCCTTGCGGCGGGCCTCGCGTTCCGCGCGGGCGCGCTCCCGCTCGGCGGCGGCGCGGGCGCCGTTGCGTCCGATGTTGATCATGACGCCCATCTCGGCCAGCAGCAGGATCAGACTCGTGCCGCCGGAGGAGAAAAAGGGCAGGCTGATGCCGGTGTTGGGCAGGGTGTTGGTGACGACCGCGATGTTGCAGAACACCTGCCACGCGATCTGCGCCATGATGCCGATGCCGACGCGGGTGCAGTAAAGGTTCTCGGCGTGGAAGGCGATCCAGAAGCCGTGGATGAGAAAAATGACGAACAGCAGGATGATGAGCACCGCGCCCACGAAGCCCAGCTCCTCGCACACGACGCTGAAAATGAAGTCGTTGGTGCTCTCCGGCAGCCAGAGCTGTTTTTCGACGCTGTTGCCCAGCCCCAGCCCGGTCAGCCCGCCCGAGCCGATGGCATAAAGGCTTTGCAGGGTCTGGTCGGTCATCTGGGACAGGTCCTGTGTCCAGCCGTCGAGGCGGCTTTGCAGGTAGGGGATGGAGTCCACATGCTGGAGGATGCTCTCCAGCAGGAAGATCATCAGGCCCGCGCCGCCCCATGTGATGAGGCCGCCGCTGCCGCCCAGCAGCAGGATGGTGCCCACGATGGCGCAGGTCAGCACGATGCCGGACATGTGCGGCTCCTTCATCAGCAGGAGCACCACAGGGATGAGCCAGAACAGCGGGACCGCCAGCTCCCGGACCACCCGCTGGAACAGCCACGCCCCGAAGGGGACGCCGCCTTTCTTGTTGGGGTCCAGCGGTTCCAGCCGGGGGGCTTTGCTGGCGAGGTGCGCGGTGAGCAGGATCATCTCGAACTTGACCATCTCGGAGACCTGAAAGGTCATGCCCGCGATGCGCAGCCAGCGGCGGCAGCCGTTGAGCGGCTCGCTGAACAGCACCAGAAACAGCAGGATGATGCACACGAGATAGCCCGGCCACACCAGCCTGCGCAGAAAGCGGTGGTCAAGGTAGGAGAACAGCAGCATCACCGCAAGGCCCAGCATCAGGCAGATGACCTGGGATTTGATGTAGTGCAGGCTGTCGCCCATGCGCAGGTAGCCGGTGGTGTAGCTGGCGCTGAACAGCATCACCAGCCCGAAAACGATAATGACGCCCAGCGTCGCCAGCCAGTTGATGAGCACCTGGCTCCACGGGCCGGGGTCGCGCTGGAACACGCTCACCGGCGCGGCGCGTTTTCTGCGGATCGTTGGCATGAGGGAAGGCTCCTTTTTACGGGG
>JBJERT010000183.1:0-5500 GCA_051882435.1 Faecalibacterium sp. | reverse complement strand
AAAAGTTTTTCGGTTCCTTTTTTCAAAAAGGAACAAAAACCCCCGTTTGTTGCGCCGCGCGCGGGTTTGTGCTACAATCAGAACGAAGGGAGTGGAATCACGATGAAAGTCTTACTGTTCAACGGCAGCCCGCGGGAAAAGGGCTGCACCTATACCGCATTGTCGCTGATCGCGGCGGAGCTGGAGGCCGCGGGCGTCCAGACCGAGATCCTGCACGTCGGCGGCCAGCCGGTGGGCGGCTGCATCGGCTGCGGCGGCTGTGCCGCGGGCAACGGCTGCGTGTTCGGCGGGGTGGTCAACGACGCCATCGAAAAGGCAAAGACCGCCGACGGCTTCGTGTTCGGCAGCCCGGTGCACTATGCCGCCGCCAGCGGGAACATGACCAGCTTTCTGGACCGTCTGGCCTATGCGGGCGGGAAATATCTGGCCTACAAGCCCGCGGCCATCTGCTGCTCGGCCCGCCGCGCCGGCACCACCAGCACGCTGGACCAGCTGGCCAAATACCCGGAATTTTTCCATATGCCTCTGGTCAATGGCTCCTACTGGGCCATGGTCCACGGCTCGGACCCCCAGCAGGTTCTCCAGGACGCTGAGGGCTGCGCCGTGATGCGGGAGCTGGGCCGCAACATGGCCTGGCTGCTGCGCTGCATCGAGGCGGGCCGCGCCGCGGGCATCGACCACCCGGCCAACCCGCCCCGGCCCCGCACCAACTATATCCGCTGACCCCGAGCTTGTCCCCCCGCAGACTGCCTCTGCGGGGGCTTTTTTTGCACATTTTGGCGAAAAATGGGGCAAAAATATGCACTGGGCGCTTTTTTCGTTCATAAGTTTGTGGTAGCATAAAGAAAAGCCGACTGCTGATTTTTCCTGACAGCGGGAAGCCGCGCGAAACGACGCTCACGGGGGAGACATCATGGAACACTTTGACTGGAACGAGGGCTGGACCTTTACGCCGGGCTTTGACCCGGCGCTGCTGCGGCCGGAGTGCCCGGAGCTGGAGCTGACGCCGGTGCGCATCCCTCACACGGTGCGCGCCCTGCCCTACAACTACTGCAACGAGAACGACTACCAGCTCCTCAGCGGCTACCGGCGGGAGTTTTACGCCCCCCGGGAATGGGAGGGCCGCACCGTGCTGCTGACCTTCGGGGCCGTGGCCCACGACGCCACAGTCTTTTGCAACGGGCGGCGGCTGTTCCACCACGGCTGCGGCTACACGGCCTTCACGGTCGACCTGACCTCCGCGCTGCGGCTGGGCGAGACCAACGTGGTGGCCGTGCGCTGCGACAGCCGCGAGACGCTGGATATCCCGCCCTTCGGCGGCCAGATCGACTACCTGACCTATGGCGGCATCTACCGGGCCGTCTCGCTGGACATCAAGGAGAGCGCCTATCTGCGGGACATCTTCATCGAGGCCCGGGCCGAGGGGGACTTCCGCATCTATACCTCCACGGTGGGCGAGACGGTGGGCTGCACTTTGCAGGCCGAGATCCGCAGCCCGGCGGGCAGCCGCGCGGTCTACGGCGGCGAGCTTTCGCTGCCCATCACCGGCACCCTCAACGGGGTGCATCCGTGGAGCATCGACCATCCGTTCCTGTATACGCTGACCGTGCGGCTCATCCGCCCCGGCACCGGCGGTCTGCCCGACCGGGTGCTGGACGAAAAAAGCACCCGGTTCGGCTTCCGCACCCTCCAGTTCGTGGCCGGGGGGCTGTACCTCAACGGCGAGCGGGTCCAGCTCCGCGGCCTGAACCGGCACCAGAGCTACCCCTATCAGGGCTACGCCATGCCGGACAGCCTCCAGCGGCTGGACGCGGCCATCCTGAAAAAAGAGCTGGGCTGCAACGCCGTGCGCACCAGCCACTACCCCCAAAGCCCGGCGTTTCTGGACGCCTGCGACGAGCTGGGCCTGCTGGTGTTCACCGAGATGCCCGGCTGGCAGCACATCGGCGGCGACGCATGGAAGGCGCAGGCCTTGCAGAACTGCCGGGAGATGGTGTGCCAGTGCCGCAACCATCCCAGCGTGTTCCTGTGGGGCGTGCGGGTGAACGCCAGCGCCGACGACGAGCCGTTCTACCGCCGCACCAACGAGGCGGTGCATCGGCTGGACCCCACCCGCCCCACCGGCGGCGCCCGCAGCTCCAAAAAGAGCCAGCTTCTGGAGGACGTCTACGCCTACAACGACTATTCCTATGTGGGCCGCGGGGCGGCCTGCGCGCCGCGCGCCGCCGTCACGCCCGACCTGCGCAAGGGCTACCTCATCAGTGAGTTCGGAGGCCCGCAGTTCCCGGCCAAGAGCTTCGACGACGAGCCGCACCGGCTGGCGCAGGCGCTGCGCATCGCGGCGGTGCTCAACGATTCCATCACCCAGCCGGGCGTGGCCGGGTGCATCGGCTGGTGCATGGCCGACTACAACACCCACCGGGAGTTTGGCAGCGGCGACCGCATCAGCTACCACGGCGTGCTGGACCCCTTCCGCAACCCCAAGCTGTCCGCCGCCGTTTACGCCAGCCAGAAGACGCCCCGTTCCCCCTCCGATATCGTGCTGGAGGTCTCCTCCAGCATGGCCCCCGGCGACCATCCGGGCGGCTTTGCGGGGGCGTGCTGGGTGTTCACCAACGCCGAGGGCGTACGGCTCTACCGGGACAACGATTTTGTCGCAGAGTTCGTCCCCGACCGCCGGGGGCGCTTTGCCGCGCTGCCCCATCCGCCCATCGAGATCCAGGACTTCGTCGGCTCGCTGCTGGAAAAGTACGAGGGTCTGGACCGCGTCCTTGCGCCGCAGGTGGCCGCCATCCTCAACGAGATGCGCCGCGGCGCCATGGAGCTTTCGCCCCTGACCCGGGCGCGCATCCTTTCCCTGCGCCTGAACTGGAACGAGCTGCTGCGGATGTACTACAAATACATCGGCGTGCTGGGCAGCCCCGCGGGCATCTACCGCTTCGAGGCCGTCTGGCACGGCCGCGCGGTGCGCACCGTGGTGAAGGAGCCGGTGCAGCGGGTGCGGCTGGAATGCGTCGTGCAGAATCCCATCCTGACCGACGGCCCCACATGGGACTGTGCCGCGGTGCAGCTCCGCGCCATCGACCAGAACGGCAACCTGCTGCCCTACTGCGGCGAGGCCGTGCAGCTCTCGGTGGAGGGGCCGGTGCGCATCCTTGGCCCCGGCATCGTGCCGCTGCGCGGCGGCATGGCGGGCACCTATCTGGCCACCACCGGCGAGGCAGGGCGCGCGGTGCTGCACTGCCGCATGGAGGGCGCTCTGGACGCCGAGGCCGCGCTGACCGTCCGCCGCAGAGACGCTTAAATCCCGTCCCTTCATGATAGATTTGCACTCTGTTCAAAATTTTATCATGGTTGACTGCTATCCTTAGAGACGAAAAATCAGCGGCCGAGCGCCTTTCCGCGTTCACCCGCAAGCCATGTGCAAAGGAATGAAGCGTATGAGAGAGAAGATCCGCCGTTTTATGATGGGCCGCTACGGCACCGACGCCCTGAACCAGTTTTTGAGCATTTTGTCCATCGTGCTGCTGCTCATTTCCATCATCAGCCGGGTGAACCTGTTCACCTGGCTGGGCGCGGCGCTGCTCATCTGGTGCTATTACCGCACCTTCAGCCGCAATATCTCCAAGCGCACCGAGGAGAACTATAAGTTCTATACGATGAAGGAGCGCGTGGAGTCCAAGTTCCGCGGCCTCAAAAGCCAGTGGGCCAACCGCAAGCTCTATCATTATTATCGCTGCCCCCAGTGCCGCCAGAAGCTGCGGGTGCCGCGCGGGCGCGGGCGCATCCAGATCTCCTGCCCGCGCTGCGGCACCCAGTTCATCAAGAAGAGCTGAGGCGGCACAATGTTTGGATACATCATCCCGAATCAGGCGGCGCTTTCGCCGGAGGCACAGGCGCGCTACCGTTCCGCGTACTGCGGGCTGTGCCACCGCCTCAGCGAGCGCCATGGCCTGCGCGGGCGCATGACCCTGAGCTATGATCTGACCTTTCTGGACCTGCTGCTGTGCAGCCTTTATGAGGGCGAGACGGAATGCGTCCAGCGGCATAGCCGCTGCCCCATCCATCCGCTGCACGGCATGGACTGGCGCGCCAGCGGCCCCACCGACTACTGCGCGGACATCGGGCTGGCGTTGCATTATTACAGTGCGAAGGATAAGTGGCAGGACGACCGCAGCCTGCCCGGGCTGGCGTTCCAGCGCATGCTGGAGAGCGAGCGGGAGGCGGTGGAGCAGCTCTGGCCCCGCCAGTGCGGGGCGATCCGCTCCTGTCTGGACGAGCTGGCCGCCTATGAGGCCGCGGGGAGCGAGGACCTGGACGCGGTGTCCGGCTGCTTCGGCGCGCTGATGGCGGAGCTGTTCGACTACCGGCAGGATCACTGGTCCCCCGAGCTGCGCAGCATGGGGGAGCATCTGGGCAAGTATATCTATCTGCTGGACGCCTACGACGATCTGGCCCGGGACCTGCGCAAAGGCTCCTATAACCCGCTGCGCTCCCTGAGCGCCCGGCCGGGCTATGAGCAGGAGATGAAGGAGATCTTCGAGCTGCTGCTGGCACAGTGCGCCCGGAGCTTCGAGCGGCTGCCCTGCGTGGAGGACGCCGACCTGCTGCGCAACATCCTGTATTCCGGCGTATGGCTGAAATATAACTGCAAAAACGCAAAAGAGCACAAAAAATCCGCCTCAGATTCGTGAAAAAGGCGGATTTCATCTTGATTTTTCCCGCGTCGTCCGCTACACTGGTTCAATGTACGATACGGGACCGAGAGCTGTGAGGAAGTAGACCGATGAGAGACCCCTATGAGGTGCTGGGCATCCAGCGCGGCGCAAGCGACGACGAGATCAAAAAGGCATACCGGGCCAAGTGCAAGCGCTGGCACCCGGACCTGAACCCCAACGACCCCACCGCGGAGGAGCACTTCAAGGAGGTACAGGCGGCCTACGACGCCATCACCAAAGGTGAGACCGGCCCCCAGAACCCCGGCGGCTACGGCGCGCAGGGCGGGTATTACAACGCCAATCCCTACGGCGGCTATCAGCAGCAACAGGGATACCAGCAGGGAGACTTTGGCGGCTTTGAAGGATTCGATCCCTTTGGGTTCGGGTTCGGCTTTGGCGGCTACCAGCAGCAGACCGGTGCCAGCTACTCCGGCACCGACAGCCCCGAGATGCAGGCCGCGCGGAATTTTGTTTCCAGCGGGCGCTACGCCGAGGCCCGCCGCGTGCTGGACAGCATCGGCCTGAACGGGCGCACGGCGCGGTGGTATTATCTGTCGTCGCTGGCCAATCAGGGGCTGGGGCGCAGCATCGACGCGCTCCAGGACGCCCGCCGCGCGGTCCAGCTCGACCCCAACAATACGGAATATCAGATGCACCTGCGCCGGATGCAGAACCCCGGCCAGACCTACACCACCCAGACGACCTATGCCCAGCCCGGCGGCCTTATGCGCTGGTGCTGGAGCATGATCCTGCTCAACCTGCTGTGCAACTGCTGCTGCGGC
>JBJERT010000182.1:0-5510 GCA_051882435.1 Faecalibacterium sp. | reverse complement strand
AGCTCCAGCGCCACGGGGCTGAGAAGGGTGCTGGCCAGGGTGCTGAGCGCGAAGGTCCGGCCCAGCACCGCCCGGCCCAGCACCAGCATGGCCAGATTCACAGCCAGCAGTACGCCGGAGGTGGAAAGTCCGGTCAGGCGGTTGGCTGCCAGCGCGATGCCGGTGGCGCCGCCGGTCACGAGGCCCGCGGGCATAAGGAACAGCGCGACGGTCAGCGCGTAGAGCGCGTTGCCCACCACGATGGCCAGGGCGTTGAGAAAGGTCTGGGCGGACGGAAGATGACGTTTCATAAAGATGCTCTCTCCTTTGGTCATAGCATATACCGGGAAAAAGAAAAGACCCACGTTTCCCAAGATTTTCCCTGACAAACGTGGATCGCGGCGCAAAGCCGAATACTTTTCAACGTGATTCTTTTTTGGGGTGGAAACTCAGGTGGACGCCTCGTCCTCCTCGTACAGGCGCAGGCCCGCGGTGTCCGTGACCGGCAGCGAGAACACGATGGCTCCCGCAGCGGGGGCGGCCTGCTTCATGATGGCCTGCATGATGGAGTTCTTTTGGGCGGTACGGGTCACGATGAGGATCAGTTCCTTCTCCGTGGCCAGCTCTACGCCCAAAAAGGCTGTGGCACCTTCCATGCCGGTGCCCTTGGCGTGCAGGACCGTGCCGCCGCCTGCGCCGCCCGCCCGGGCTGCGTCCATGATGGAGCCGGTATATCCCTGATTCGCAATGACGAGCAGCAGCTCATAGCGGGTATCCTTCAAGGTGCTTTCCTCCTTCAGTTCGAGGGTCTGGTGCGCGGTCAGAAAGGCCAGCGCGCGTTTGCCGCCGATGCTGCTCAGCGGAACGGTAAAGGCGATGCCGGTGCCCGGCACATCGATCTTCATCTGGCGGCGCAGCGCACGCTGCAGCTTGGGCCAGGTGGGGGAGGTGATCACGGAGCACAGCACGGCCTTTTCGCTGCGCTCCAGGCCCAGCGCGGCAAGAGTCTCCTGCATCGCGGTGCCAGCGCCCAGCATATGCAGGTTGACCGTGACGCCATGGTGCTCGTACAGCGACACAAAGGCATTGGACGTTTGCCGGTCGGTGATGGTGACCAGCAGGGAAAGAGAACTCACGGCTCACACCTCCTTAAAGCTCGATGATCGCGTCATCCGGCAGGTCCACGAAGGCCAGCGTGCCGGACAAAGCGGGCTGCGCCAGACGTGCGCGGCGCTTTTTCAGCTCTGCGGCAAGGCCCATGACCTGCACCGTGATGAGCGGCGTCATGGCGACCATGGCGACCACGCCGAAAGCGTCGGTGACGATGTTGCCGCCCACCGCCAGGCAGGCACCCTGCGCCAGCGGCAGCAGGAAGGTGGCAGTCATGGGGCCGGAGGCCACGCCGCCCGCGTCGAACGCGATGGCCGTGAACAGCTTGGGCACCACGAACGAGATGCTGATAGCCACCGCGTACCCAGGCACAAGAAACCACAGGATCGAGATCCCGGTCAGCACGCGGACCATCGCCAGACCGACGGACAAAGACACGCCTGCCGAAAGCGCCGCGCCCATAGCGCGGGCGGAGATGGCACCATCGGTGACCGTTTCCACCTGCTTGTTCAGCACATAGACCGCAGGCTCCGCCCGGACGATGAAGTAGCCGATGAGCATTCCGATGGGGATGATGATCCACCGATAGCTCTGGCCCGCCAGGATCTGGCCCAGATAATTGCCCGCGGGCATAAAGCCCACATTGGCCCCGGTGAGGAACAGTACCAGCCCGATATAAGTATACGCAAGACCCACACCGATGCGGCCCAGCGTACGGCGGTCCAGCCGCAGGGCCACCAGCTGGAACAGTCCGAACATCGCCACGATGGGCAGCAGCGAACCGGCGATCTCCCGAATGTAGGTGGGCAGACCCTCGAGGAACAGCTCCCACAGCTCTACCGAGTCGCCTACATCCGGCAGGACCGGCGGCGTGTATGCGCTGTCCGAGGCTCCGTACAGGATGCCCAGAATCAGCACCGCCAAGATCGGCCCCACCGAGCACAGCGCAACGAGGCCGAAGCTGTCGTCCGCGGCCCGGCGGTCGCTTCGGATAGCCGAGATGCCCACGCCCAGCGCCATAATAAAAGGCACCGTCATAGGCCCGGTGGTCACGCCGCCGGAATCAAAGGCCACAGCCAGAAAGTTTTTGGGGACAAAGGCCGCCAGCGCAAAGGCCAGCAGATAAAATAGAACCAGAAGCCGCGGCAGCGGGATGCCAAAGAACATGCGCAGGAGCGCCAGCACAAGGAACGCGCCGACGCCCGCGGCAACGAACAGGATCAGCGTCATATTGGGGATGGCGGGCACCTGCTCGGCCAGGACCTGCAGGTCCGGCTCTGAGATAGTGATGAGCATGCCCAGCGCAAAGCCCACCCCGATGATGACCGGCAGGCTCCGGCTGCGTGTGATGACCGCGCCCACGCGCTCGCCCATGGGAGACATGCTCATCTCCGCGCCCAGCGTGAAAAACATGATGCCCACGATGATCATGCCGGCACCCAGCAGAAAGCACAGCAGGATGCTGGGCGAGATGGGGGCGACCGTGAAGCAGAGTGCGATCACGATGCCGACAATGGGCAGCACGGCCTGAAGCGCCTCCAGCAGCTTTTCCCGCAGCTTGGGCAGAGAACCTTTCAGAATGTTGTCCACCGACCTTTCGCGCCGCCCGGCAGGGACGGCAGATTTTTCAACGTGCTGTATATTTTTCAAAAAATGATACAGTATAGCCCGATTATACGGGAAAAAATGCCTTTCGTCAAGAGAGAATCAGGCAAAGAATGGAAAAGAAATAGCCCACACGAAGGTGTGGGCCAGGGAAAAAGTTTTTGCCCCGCTTTTTTCAAAAAGCGGGAAAACCGTTACGCCTCGCTGGAGATATCGCTGCCGAAATAGCGCAGAGACAGCTCGCTCAGGGTGCCGTCGGCGCGCAGCTCCTCCACGGCGGCGTTGATGGCGGCCAGCAGGCGGGCTGTGGCGTCGCCCTTGCGCAGGGGGATGGAGACCCGGGAAGCCTCCTCGGTCTGCGCCACCAGCTTGAAGTCTGCGTCCGGGTGCACGTTGAGATAGTCGTAGAAGGAAACATCCGCGTTCAGCGTGGCGTCGATGCGGCCCGCCGACAGCAGTTGGATGGTCTCCTCCAGCGTGTCGATGCCCTGCACGGTGGCACCATACTGCTCGGCCAGTTCCATGTAGGTGCTGGCCAGACTGTTGGCGGTGGTCTTGCCTGCCAGGTCCTCGAAGGAGCGAATGTCCTCGTTGTCCTTGCGCACAGCCAGAGCGGTGTGGATGTAGGCATAAGGCTCGGAGAAATCATAGGTCAGCGAGCGCTCGTCCGTGACCTCGACGCCGTTGCACACGATGTCGTAGCGGCCCGCGTCCAGACCGGCGAACAGGCTGTCCCAGTCGCTCTCCACATATTCCGGATCCACACCCAGCTTTTCCGCGATGGCGCGGGCGACCTCCACGTCGTAGCCCACCAGCGTGTCGCTCTCGTCGTGGTAGCTCCAGGGCTGCCATGCGCCCTCCAGCGCGACGATCAGGGTGCCCCGGGCGGTGATGATGTCCAGCAGGTCGGCAGGGGCGCTCTCCGAAGCCGCATCTGCGGAGACAGAAGCGGCGCTCTTGGAGCCGCAGCCGGTCAGCTGAAGCACGCCTGCGGCGGCCATGACAGACATCAGAGAAATAAAGGTCCTTCTTTTCATAGATTCGATCCCATCCTTTTTGTAATATGGTATGATTTATCAGAAAACGCCCTCTCGGACGGGCTGGTCCGCCGTTTCCGGCTGGCTGACCCGGCGCAGGAAAGCGCGGGTGCGCTCCTCCTGCGGGTGGGCGAAAAACTGCTGGGCGGGTGCGCGCTCCACGACGATGCCGTTTTCCATAAAGACGACCGTGGAGGCTACGCTGCGCGCAAACCCCATCTCATGGGTGACCACGAGCATGGTCATGCCCTCCTCTGCGAGCTGGCGCATGACGGCCAGAACTTCGCCGGTCAGCTCCGGGTCCAGCGCGGAAGTCGGCTCGTCGAAATAGATGATCTCCGGGTCGGTGGCAAGCGCCCGGGCAATGGCGACGCGCTGCTGCTGCCCGCCGGAGAGCTGGCGGGGATAGGCGTCGGCCCGGTCCGCAAGCCCTACCTTGGCCAGCATACGGCGGCCGATGTTGTCCGCTTCGGCTTTGGGGACTTTCCGGGCCACGATGAGGCCCTCGGTCACGTTTTGCAAAGCGGTCTTGTTGCGGAAAAGATTGTAGCTCTGGAACACAAAGGCTGTTTTGCGCCGCAGACGGGCCACATCCCGGCGGGCCATGCGCCCCAGGTCAAAGGCTTCGCCGTCAAAACGCAGTGTGCCGCTGTCTGCCGTTTCGAGGAAGTTGGCGCAGCGCAGCAGCGTCGTCTTGCCGGAGCCGCTGGAGCCAAGGATGGCCACGACCTCGCCCTTTTCCACCGCGAAGTCTACGCCCCGCAGGACTTCCAGACCCTCGAAGGATTTGTGGATGTTCTGGATCTCAAGCATTGCCATGGTGCGGAATGCCTCCTTTGCTCACTGAAAACCCCGGGCGTTGAGAAAACGCTCGAGCAGGCTCTGCAATTTGGTCACGACCGTGCAGAACAGCAGGTACACCACCGCGACCTCGCAGTAGATGGGCAGGAAGATGTAGGTGCGCGCAGCGACCCGCTGGCCGGCCATGAACATCTCGGCTACCGTGATGTTGGAGGCCAGCGAGGTGTCCTTTATCATGCCGATCAGGGAGTTGGACAGGGCGGGCACAGCGGTGCGCAGGGCCTGCGGCAGAACGATGCGCCACATGACCTGTGCCCAGGACATGCCCACACAGTAGCCTGCTTCCAGCTGACCCTGCGGCACGGATTCCAGCGCGCCCCGCATGGTCTCGGCGCAGTACGCGCCCTCGTTCACCGCAAAGGCGATGACCGCCGCGGGGAAGGCGTCCAGCATGATGCCCACGCTGGGCAGGCCGTAAAAGATGATGAACAGCTGCACCAGCAGCGGGGTGCCGCGGATGACCCAGATGTAGAAGCGGGCGATCTGCCGCAGCACCGGGACCCGCGCGTACTGCACCAGCGCTACCACGACGGCCACGACCATGGCCAGACTGAAGGAAAGCAGCGTGAGGGGGATGGTCATGGTCAGGCCCGCTTTCAGGATGCGGGGCAGCGCCTCCCACAGCACGCTGACGGTGCGATTGGAAAGAAGCTCTTGCAGCATAAAAACAAAGTCCTCTGATCTTGCGAGAAGGTTGAAAATCCTACCAGATTACTATAACATGATTTGGCAGAAAGTGCAAATCTTTTCCTGAATTTTTGGCAGAGATTTCCTCTTGACGAGGGGGTTTTGTTCCTTTTTTGAAAAAAAGGAACCGAAAAAACTTTTTACTGGCAAAACGCATACGCGTTTTGCAGAGGGGGTTATGAGAGCCGGGAGCTGGGCGGGCAGCGTTTGCGCGCTCCCGCGCGCGGGGGC
>JBJERT010000181.1:0-5563 GCA_051882435.1 Faecalibacterium sp. | reverse complement strand
CAAACAGCAGAGGGACCTGCATTCTGTCGAACACAGGTCCCTCTGAATCTATAAACGGACGGTCCCGTCCGCTTTACTCGGCGTCGGTACGATCCTTTTTCAGCAGGCTGAGCAGGACTGCGCCCAGCACGCTGCCCGCGGCCAGCGCCACGCAGTAGAGCAATGCATGGTCGACCACCGGGAACACGAAGATGCCGCCATGAGGCGCCCGCAGCGCACAGCCAAAGACCATGGAAAGGGCACCGGACAGGGCCGCGCCTGCCACGCAGCTGGGCAGAACGCGGAGCGGGTCGGCGGCCGCGTAGGGAATGGCACCCTCGGAAACGAAGCACAGACCCATCACATAGTTCACGATGCCGTTGCGGCGCTCATCGGGGGTCCACTTGCGGGGGCAGAAGGTAGTGGACAGCGCAATGGCGATGGGCGGGACCATGCCGCCGACCATGACCGCCGCCATGACCTCAAAGTTGCCGGAAGCCAGTGCCGCGGTGCCGAACACATAGGCCGCCTTATTGACCGGGCCGCCCATATCCACGCTCATCATGCCTGCCACGATGGCACCCAGCAGCACCCGGGAGGTGCCGCCCAGAGCATTCAGCCAGTCGGTCATTGCCGTGTTGATAATGCCCATCAGGGGGTTGACGCCGCACATCACAGCGCCGATGGCAAGGATGCCGCCCAGCGGATAGATCAGCATGGGACGGATGCCGTTGAGGCTGGCGGGGAGCTTTTCGGTGATGCGCTCCAGGAACAGAACGATGTAGCCTGCCACGAAACCGGCCAGCAGCGCCGCCAGGAAGCCGCCGGAGACGCCGGTGGTCTGTCCGTTGGCCAGATCCGCAAAGTTAGTGCCGTTCATGGCCAGAACGCCGCCCGCAAAGCCCACGGCCAGACCCGGACGGTCCGCGATGGACATGGCGATAAAGCCCGCCAGGATGGGCAGCATATAGCCGAAGGCCGCGCCGCCCACCGTCTTGAAGAACGCGGCCAGCGGGGTGTTCATGCCGAAGTTTGCGGGATCGATGGTGTAGTCATCCAGCAGGAAGGCCAGCGCGATCATGATGCCGCCGCCCACGATGAAGGGCAGCATATGGGACACACCGTTCATCAGGTGCTTGTAAATGGTATGGCCCAGCGTGTCGCCTGCACTTCCGGTGCCCTCGTCGGCCTGTGCGCCGCCCTTGGCATGGTAGACCGGGACTTCGCCGTGGGCCACTTTTTTGATCAGTTCCTCGGGCTTATGGATGCCGTCATCCACCCGGGCAAAGAGGACCGGCTTGCCGTCAAAGCGGGCCGTCTCCACGTTCTTGTCCGCCGCCACGATGATGCCGTCACAGGCCGCGATCTCCTCCCGGGTGAGGACGTTCTTTTTGCCGTCCGAGCCATTGGTCTCCACCTTGGTGGGCAGGCCCAGCTTCGTCCCCGCCTTGGTCAGGGCCTCGGCAGCCATGTAGGTGTGGGCGATGCCGTTGGGGCAGGCGGTCACGGCCAGAATGCGGTAGCCGCTCTGGGGGATCACCTGCTCGGTGAAGCTCTCCTGCCCGAACTGGGCGTCCTCCTGCGCGTCGATGGCCGCCAGAAATTCGGCGGGCGTTCTGGCGGAGCGGAGCGTCTCCACAAAGTCCTCGTTCATCAGCATCTGCATCATCCGGGCCAGCATATCCACGTGCAGACTGCCGTTTTCCGGTGCGGCGATGGCAAACAGCAGATCGGTCTTGCCATCGTCCTCGGGATTGTACTGCACCGGCGCAGTCAGGCGCAGCGCGGCCAGACTGGGCCGGGTGACACAGGCTGTCTTGGCGTGGGGCACCGTGATGCCGTTGTCCACATAGGTGGATGCTTCGTCCTCACGGGCATAGAGAGCTTTTTTATACTGCTCCTTGCTGGTGATGTTGCCATGGGTCGCCTGCAGCTCCACAAGGCGGTCGATGATCTCCCCGCGGTCCCTTGCGGAGACGTCCAGCGCGATGGACTGCGCTGTAAACAGCTCGGTAATACGCATGAATTTTCTCCTCTCTTTTTCTTGTCATCTCTCAACGGAAGTGTGTTCCGACCGTTCCCTTTTGCTCAGAGCGTTTCCAGAAGCGCTTCGATATCCGCCTTTTTTGCCAGACCCAGGCTGAACGCCGTGGCGCTGCCGCAGGCCGTGCCCAGGCGCAGCGCCTGCTGATAACTGCCGCTTTGCAGATATCCGGCCACAAAACCGGCCACCATGCTGTCGCCGGCGCCCACGCTGTTGACCACCTTGCCCTTGGGCGTGCCGATGCGGTGGGCCCTGCCCTCCTCATCCAGCAGCAGAGCGCCGTCCCCTGCCATGCTCACCAGCACATTGCGCGCGCCCTTCTTTTGCAGCTCCAGCGCCGCCTCGATCAGCTCGCCGTCGGTGGTCAGCCTGCGTCCCGCGATCTCACTCAGCTCATGGTTGTTGGGCTTGATGAGGAAGGGATGATAGCGCAGCACGTTGACCAGCAGATCCCGCGTGGCGTCCACCACGGCCCGCACGCCGCGGCCGTCCAGCCGGGCCAGAAGCCGCTCATAGGTATCCTGCGGCAGGCAGGCCGGGATGCTGCCCGCCAGGATCAGGAGATCATCCTTTTCCAGACGGTCGAGCTTTGCTTCCAGCTCCTGCACCGCCTCCTCGGAGATATGGGGGCCTGCACCGTTCAGCTCGGTCTCCTCGGCGGATTTGATCTTGACATTGATGCGGGTCATTCCGTGGGACAGATGGACAAAATCGGTGCGGATGCCCTGTGCAGCCAGCCCGCGCTCCAGCCATGCGCCGGTCTCCCCGGCTACGAACCCCACCGCCACGCTGGGGCAGCCCAGTTCGGCCAGTACACCGGACACATTGATGCCCTTGCCGCCCAGCACACAGTCCTCGCCGGAAGCACGGTTCACCTGCCCCACGGCCAGAGGGCTGTCCAGACGGACCACATAGTCGATAGCCGGGTTGAACGTTACTGTATAGATCATGATTCAGTCTCCTTTATCAAAGCATATTCCCGATATTTGGGGTTGGGGCAGCGGTCGGTCAGGATCGCGCCCTCGTGCAGCGGCGCGATGACCGCGGAGTAGATGCGCGAGAACTTGGAGTGATCCACCAGGAACCAGGCCTCCCGCGCTGCCCTCACTGCCGCGGATTTGACCGCCGCTTCTTCGGGGTCGGGGGTGGTGAACCCCGCCTCCAGCGTAACGCCGTTGGCCCCCATGAAAGCCTTCGTAAACCGGTAGCGTTCCAGCGAACGCAGCGCGGCCGCGCCGATGATGGCCTCCGTCACCGGGCGGAGCACCCCGCCCAGCACGAACACATTGCAGCCCTTTTGCACCAGCACCCGCGCATGGGCGATGCCGTTGGTCACATAATGGGCCGACAGCGCCTCTCCGCTGACCGCATGGGCCACAAGCAGGGTCGTGCTGCCCGCATCCAGATAGACAAAGTCATCTTTTCCGATCAGCCCGGCGGCCGCCTGTGCGATGGCTCGTTTCTCCGCAACCGCCAGTCCTTCCTTGTCCGCCATAGTCGGCTCATCGGCCAGGAACTGGCTTTCCGGCAGGACCGCGCCGCCATGGACTTTGTTCAGCCGCCCCTGCCTGTCCAGCTCGTTCAGATCGCGCCGGACGGTGGATTCACTGGTCTCCAGCGCCTCGCACAGTTCCTGCACCGTCACCGCCCGCCGTTCTGCCAGCAGCTCCAGGATCAGCTTGAACCGTTCTTCTGCTAAAATAACATTCACCTTCTTCTTGATTGATTTTGGCTAGGTTTGATTGAATTTGCTTCTTATGGCTTTATTATAGCAAACAAATCCGCAAAGTCAATCATTTTCATTCAAAATCATTCATCAAAAAATTTCTTTGATTTTTGTGCAGAACGCCAACTCCCGTTGTTTTGGAGGGTTTTTCCGGTCAGAATTTCGTTGTTTTCCTTTTGGGGCACAAAAAAAGAGGGGAAGTCCCCTCTCAGAATCATTCATATTCCGTCATTTCGCTTCATGTTCTGCACGCAGGAATGCGGCGCTCCCTGAGCGGTCCGGGCGCAAAGGGTCCCGGGCGGCATCTCCGCCTTCTGTCAGGTTTTGGAAGAGCGTATCGCAAAGGCCGGGTGCGCTGGCGTGAGGCTATTCTCTTGCCTCCACTGCCTCACGCACCAGCTGAAGAAAGACCGCGCCGTAGCGGGCGGCTTTTTTCTCGCCCACGCCGGTGATGTTCAGAAATTCGTCCATGCTCAGGGGCTTGCGCTGGCAGATCTCCCGGAGAGTCGCGTCGTTGAACACCATATAGGCGGGCAGCTTCTGCTTGGCGGCAAGACGCTTGCGCAGAGCATAGAGCCGTTCCAGCAGTTTGGCGTCAAATTCGTCCAGCGCGGCCCGGTCCTCCGGGTCGGCGGCGCGGCGGCTCCGGGCAGGCTGCTGTTCGAGCCTCTGCGCGCTGGCTGCGGCCCGCCGCCGAGCGGCAGCGGCTTCCTCCTGCGCCTGCTCTGCCTGCCGCTGGGCGGCAAGGCAGCAGGAACAGTTCCCGCATCGGGGCGGCGGGGTCTCGCCAAAATAACGCAGCAGGAACCCCCGCAGGCAGCGGGTCGTCGTGGAATAAAACGTCATATATTTCAGCCGTTCTTCCGCTTTGCGGGCTGCCTCGGCCTTGACATCGGCGGGCAGGCCGTTGTCCGCCTCCTGCTCCTTCTCGATAAAAAACCGGATGGTACGCACATCCGTGCCTGAATACAGCAGTGTGCAGCGGGAGGGCAGGCCATCGCGGCCTGCCCGGCCTGCCTCCTGATAGTAGCTCTCCAGGTCCTTCGGCATATTATAGTGGATGACGAACCGCACATTGGGCTTGTCGATGCCCATGCCGAAAGCATTCGTCGCCACCATGATCTGGATGCGGTCGAACAGAAAATCATCCTGATTTTTGCGCCGCAGCTCCGGGTCCAGCCTGGCGTGGTAGGACGCCGCGCGGATGCCCCGGCTCTGGAGCAGATGCGTCGTTTCGTCCACCTGCCGGGTGGTGCTGCAGTAGACGATCCCCGCATGGTCGCCTTCCCGCAGGACCAGTTCCAGCAGCTCGGTCGGCTTCCGGCTGGGCAGGGCACGGCGCGTCTCAAAATACAGGTTCGGCCGGTCAAATCCCGTCGTCACCTCGTAAGGAGCGCGGAGATCCAGATGGGTGCGGATGTCCTCCCGCACGCGGGCGGTGGCGGTCGCCGTGAAGGCCCCTACCACCGGGCGGGAAGGCAGGCTCTCCACAAACGCCCGGATGCGCAGATAGCTGGGGCGGAAATCCTGCCCCCACTGGCTGACGCAATGGGCCTCGTCCACCGTGACCATGCTGATCTGCCGCTCCTGCGCAAAGCGCTGGAACCCCGGCATCTCCAGCCGTTCCGGGGCCACATAGATGATCTTGTACCAGCCTTCCCGCGCACGGCGCAGCATCAGGGCCTTCTGGTTGTCGGTCAGGCTGTTGTTCAGGAACGCTGCCGCTACGCCCGCCTGGACCAGTGCGCCCACCTGATCTTTCATCAGGCTGACCAGCGGCGACACCACCAGCGTGATGCCCGGCAGCAGCAGCG
>JBJERT010000180.1:0-5588 GCA_051882435.1 Faecalibacterium sp. | reverse complement strand
CCTTCATGCGCGCGGCGGCGACTTTGGTCTTTTCGGCGTCGCCGAAAGCGGTCAGGCGGAAATAGCCCTCGCCGCAGGCGCCGAAGCCTACGCCGGGGGTACCGACCACGCCGCAGTTCTCCAGCAGCCAGTCGAAGAACTCCCAGCTCTTCATATCGCCGGGGCAGCGCAGCCAGATATACGGGCTGTTCTTGCCGCCGCAATACCACACGCCGCACGCGTCCAGCGCCTCGGCAATGACCTTTGCGTTGCGGCGGTAATAATCCAGATTCGCCTGGATCTCCGCCATGCCGCTCTCCGTAAAGACCGCCGCAGCCGCGCGCTGCACGATATAGGGCACACCATTGAACTTGGTGGTCTGGCGGCGCAGCCAGAGCTTGTTCAGGCTCATGCCCTCCCGCTCCAGCTCCTTGGGCACGATGGTATAACCGCAGCGGGTGCCGGTAAAGCCTGCGATCTTGGAGAAGGAACAGATCTCGATGGCGCATTCCCGCGCACCCTCCACCTCGAAGATGCTGCGGGCCATGCTTTCGTCCGAGATAAAGCACTCATAGGCTGCATCGTACAGGATGACGGCATCGTTTTTCCGGGCATAATCCACCCATTCTTTGAGCTGCTCGCGGGTGTAGGCCGCGCCGGTGGGGTTGTTCGGGCTGCAAATATAGATGATATCCGCTTTGACGTTCTCGTCCGGCATGCCGAGGAATCCATTCTCCTGACCGGTGCGGCTGTAAAGGATGCGGCGGCCGTCGGTCACGTTGTCGTCCACATAGGTGGGATAGACCGGGTCCGGCACCAGCACCGTGTTGTCCACGTCGAACAGGCCCAGCACGTTGGCCAGATCGCTCTTGGCTCCGTCCGAAATGAAGATCTCGTCCGTGTCGAGCTGAGTGCCGCGGGCTGCATAATAACCCTGAATGGCATCCTTCAGGAAGCCATAGCCCTGCTCCGGGCCATAGCCGCGGAAGCCTTCCTTGGTGCCCATCTCGTCGGCGGCGTCCTTCATGGCGTCCACGACGCACTTCGCCAGCGGCTGGGTCACATCGCCGATGCCCAGGCGGATGATCTCCCGGTCGGGGTGGGCCTGCTGGAAAGCGGCCACCTTATGGTTGATATCCACAAACAGATAGCTTGCTTTCAGTTCGTTATAATGCTGATTCATTTTCATGGTGGTTTCCCTCTCTTATTCCTGATATTCTACATCGTTCCGCGCGCGCTGGGGAGGCGCCAATGCATACCGGCAGCAGGTACGCTGCCGTCCGGGCCGGACATTCTCAAACATCCGCCACACCCTCATATACCGTTTCGGTGGGGCCGGTCATCCGAAGCTGATGATCCGGCAGCACCTCTATGACCAGCTCGCCGCCCCGCAGCGCGATGTGGATGGGCTGGCCCGCCGGGCAGACGCCCAGTTCGGTCAGCGCCGCCGCCGAAGCGCAGGCACCCGTGCCGCAGGCCCAGGTCTCGCCGCTGCCCCGCTCCCAGACCCGCATCTGCAGATGCGTCGGGTCCACGACCTGGATAAATTCGGTGTTGATCTTTTCGGGAAAGTTCGGGTGGCACTCGAATGCCGGGCCGATCTCCTCCAGCTTGAGGGCATCCACATCCGGCACCAGCGTGACGCAATGCGGGTTGCCCACGCTGATGCAGGTCACGCGCCAGAGCTGTCCCGCTGCCTCCAGCGGCTGGTCTACCAGAGGGCCTTCCCCCATCTGCACCGCGGGCAGGTCCGCGGCCATAGCGCTGTACCGGCCCATCTCCACCTGCCACGCACCGCCGCCCTGAGCGCGCAGGGTCTTGAGGCCGCTGCGGGTATCGATGCGCAGCGTATCGCGGCCCGCGCATTCCGGCGCATGGTCGGCCAGCCACTGGGCCACGCAGCGGATGCCGTTGCCGCACATTTTGCCCTCGCTGCCGTCGGCGTTGAACATCCGCATCGTGGCATCCGCGCCGGGCGTCTCGGGCGCGCAGACGCAGATGATGCCGTCCGCGCCCACCGAGAAATGCCGCTCCGAGAGCCTGCGCGCCAGCGGCCCGATCCGGGCCGGAACGCCGGTCTCCCGGCAGTCCAGATAGATATAATCGTTTGCGCAGCCCTGCATCTTGGTAAAGGAAAGTTTCATCCCGCAGCCCACCCTCTCGAAAAAATTCTTCTTTTATGATAGGTGCCAAACCCCGTTCTGTCAAGCGAAAAAGCGCGTTTCGGGCAATTTTTTCTCCTCTGCGGCGGTTGTTTGCAAAACAGGTCTTGACAAGGCGCAGGGCTTGGGATATAAAAAAAGAGAACTCTCTGCGCGGTGTGCAGTACCGGGCCTGCAAAGGGGGCGCGCCGTCACAGCGCCCGCTGGCCGGAGGTCCGCGCGGAGACTGGAATCATTTTTCAAAGCAAAAGGAGACTGTGACAATGGATACGTTTGAGAAGATCCGCGCACTGCTGGCAGAACAGCTCGACATCGAGCCTTCCCGCATCACGATGGACAGCGACATCATGAGCGACTTCGAGGCGGACAGCCTGGACATCGTGGACATGGTGATGACGCTGGAGGACGAGTTCGGCATCGAGGTCCCGGACGATGCCATCGAGAATCTTCGCACCGTGGGCGACGTGGTCGGCTTTGTGGACAGCCACAAGGCGTAACGTTTTTCGCAAAAAGCCCCGCATCCCAGCGCCGCACAGGGCGGCACTGCGGCGGGGCTTTCATTCTGGTTCGTGCGGAACGCGCCGCGTTTGGCGCACGGCCAATGGGAGGACAAGACAAAATGGCAAAAGACAACAAGAAGCTCGTGCAGGCGATCACCAGCCAGGAGGAGAACTTTGCGCAGTGGTACACCGACATCTGCCTCAAGGCGGAGCTGGTGGAGTATTCCAGCGTGAAGGGCTTTATGATCCTGCGGCCCTACGGGCAGGCGATCTGGGAGAACATCCAGAAGAATCTGGACGCTCGGTTCAAGGCATCCGGCCACGAGAACGTGGCGATGCCCGTGCTCATCCCCGAGAGCCTGCTCAAAAAAGAGGGCGAGCTGGTCAATGGCTTCGCGCCGGAGGTGGCGTGGGTCACGATGGGCGGCAGCGAGCCTCTGGAGGAGCGGCTGGCGGTGCGCCCCACCAGCGAGACCATGTTCTGTGACCACTGGTCCCGCGTGCTGCACAGCTACCGCGAGCTGCCCATGAAGTACAACCAGTGGTGCAGCGTCATCCGCTGGGAAAAGACGACCCGCCCCTTCCTGCGCAGCCGCGAGTTCTGGT
The DNA here is from genome assembly GCA_051882435.1 of Faecalibacterium sp. Classification (GTDB taxonomy): domain Bacteria; phylum Bacillota; class Clostridia; order Oscillospirales; family Ruminococcaceae; genus Faecalibacterium. Next base: position 2,341 of record JBJERT010000180.1, on the reverse strand, counting down.
GGCAGGAGGGCCACACCATCCACGAGACCGCCGCCGAGGCCGAGGCCGAGACGCAGGGCCAGCTCAACTGCTACGCGGATTTCTGCGAGAGCGACCTGGCCATCCCGGTCATCAAGGGCCGCAAGACGGACAAAGAAAAGTTTGCGGGCGCAGAGGCTACCTATACCATCGAGGCGATGATGAAAGACGGCAAGGCCCTGCAAAGCGGCACCAGCCACTATTTTGGCGACAAGTTCAGCCGCGCCTATGATGTGACCTTCACCGGCCGCGACAATCAGCTGCACTATCCGTTCCAGACCAGCTGGGGCGTCTCCACCCGTCTGGTGGGTGCCATCATCATGGCCCACGGCGACGACGACGGCCTGATCCTGCCCCCGGCCATCGCGCCGTTCCAGGTCGTGGTCGTGCCCATCGCCGCGCACAAGCCCGGCGTTTCCGAAAAGGCGGCCGAGCTGGCCGCCCGCATCGGCAAATTCGCCCGCGTCAAGCTGGACGACAGCGACAACGCCCCGGGCTGGAAGTTCAGCCAGTGGGAAATGAAGGGTGTGCCGCTGCGCCTTGAGATCGGCCCCAAGGATCTGGAAAAGAACCAGTGCGTTCTGGTGCGCCGCGACACCCGCGAGAAGGTCTTTGTCTCGCTGGACGAGCTGGAGACCGCCATCCCGGCCCAGCTGGAAGCCCTGCGCCGGGATCTGTACGACCGCGCACTGGCCAACCGCGAACAGCGCACCTGGGCCGCTGCCACGATGGACGAGGTGAAGGAGCTGGCAAAGTCCAACACCGGCTATATCAAGACCATGTGGTGTGGCGATCTGGCCTGTGAGATGAAGATGAAGGAAGAAGCTGGTCTTTCCAGCCGCTGCATGCCCTTCCAGCAGGAACAGCTCAGCGATGTCTGCCCCTGCTGCGGGAAACCTGCCAAGACGATGGTTTACTGGGGCGTCGCCTATTGACCTTTTCCGCTATTGCGCGCCCCGTCCCGAAGCTGCTCAACGGAGCGTTTTTTCTGCGGTTTGCGTGAGCACATCCAAAATACTTTTTCCAAACAAAAACGGAGCCTTTCCGAAAGGCTCCGTTTTTCATGCCTTATAAGCCCAGCCAGGCCGTTAGCCAGCTCAAAGAGCTTTCTGCGGCAGGCGACGTTGTGTCCTCACCCAAGTCGCGGGCTGCATCCTGTGCCACCTGCACCAGCTTCTCCCCGGCGGTATCCTGCGCAGACCAGTAGCTGGCCGTGGAGGTCGCCGCGCTCGAGACCGTAAAATCACTGACAAAGCAGAGCGTCTGACCCGTGGAGTCCGTGAGCAGAACCAGATAGGTATATTCGCCCGGTGCCAGCTCGCCAAAGCGGATCTGGCTGTCCACCTCGCGGAACGAGAAGCTGGCGGCATTGGGCAGGGCCGACGCACTCTGGACGGTCTGGTCCATAGCATCCAGAATGGCGACCTGCACCTCCGTGAGGGTCGCACCGGCGCTGCTGCATGCGGTGCCGGTCAGGGTCACAGCGCTGCCGGTACGTACCTGGATGGGGTAACGCATCCCCTCCAGACGCAAGCCGTCGGACGAGACCGAGAGCGAGTTGCTGTCTGAGCAGATATACCAATAGCAGGACACGCCTGCGATGGAAACGCTGGCCTGTGAGATAGGCACCCGCCCTGCGGAAACACTGCCTGCCGGGTCGGCACAGTAGAACACGCCGTCGGTATAGTCGGTCAGCAGGATCGCGTGGGGCTTGCTGCGGTCATAGATGACGATCCCTTCCGGGTGCTGCTCCAGCAGCCGGATCAGGGTCTGGGTCTTTTCGGACAGGGAAGAAGGCAGCACGGCATAGCCCACCTGCATCTCCTTATATGTAAAGCTATGGGACAGGCCGCTCATCCACGCGGTGGAGCGTACGCTGTTCTCGGTCACGTCGAACCAGTCGCCCAGACCGTCCAGATAAGCGCGGCGGCGCAGCATCATGGCCGCCGAAGCCAGCGTACAGGTGCCGCCCCGGCTCTGTTTGAAGTAAAAGCCTGCGTCTACGCTCAGGTCCACCGCCAGCGCCGACGGTACGCAGACGACTGCAAGCACCAGTGAAACCGCCAGCGCCGCAAGACGCCGGCGGAAATGATTTGGCTTCTTTTCCACGTTCCTGTTCCTTCCTGCAAAGGCCGGGGCGTTTCTGCCGCACGGCCCGCCTCTTTTTTCACTGTACTAAATTATAACGTCTTGTTACCTTTTTGTAAATATTTTCCGGGTGATTTTCTCAAGATTTACACGTTTCGAGAAGAATCCTTGTGCAGATTTTACAAGATTTTGTCAGATTCTGCGATTCCTCTGCGCCAAAGCCCTAACGAGGGGT
>JBJERT010000179.1:0-5657 GCA_051882435.1 Faecalibacterium sp. | reverse complement strand
GCTGGCGCGAAGCGCCTGAGAGGGCTTTCGCGCTATTTTGTTGAACTGCTTTCGTTCCACAAAATTGCCTGCTTGACAAATCTAGTTTATAAGTGGGAAAATGGGCACAGCGGCCCGGCGGAGCCCGGGCAAAAAACTTTTTCCCATCGAATGGAGGACGTTGTAATGAGATTGATCTTCCGTTATCTGGGGCGCTACCGCGGGGCTGTGGCTCTGGCGGTGCTGCTCAAGCTGATCGGAACGATGGCCGAGCTTCTCCTGCCTTATATTCTGGAATACATGATCGACGAGGTCGTGCCGCTGGGCCGTCTGGACCGGGTGCTGCTGTGGGGCGGGCTGATGTTCGCCGCCACGCTGCTGTGCTGGAGCTTCAACGTACTGGCCAACCGCAAAACGGTAAAAAACGCCCATCAGATCAGCTATGAGCTGCGGCAGGAGCTGTTCTGCAAGACCGCCAACCTCACGGGGGACCAGTTCGACCAGTTCGGCCTGCCCAGCCTCATCAGCCGCATGACCAGTGACAGCTACAATGTGCAGACGGCGGTGCAGCAATTCCAGAGCCTGTGCGTACGCGCGCCCATCCTGCTGCTGGGCGGCGTCATCATGACCATGTTCATGGACCTGCCTCTGGCGACGGTCCTGCTGGTGCTGCTGCCGCTGCTGCTGGGCATCGCGTTCCTGGTGTCGGCCAAAGGCATCCCTCTTTATGACCATGTGCAGCAGCGGCTGGACACCGTGGTGCGCATCATGCGGGAGAACATCACCGGCATCCGGGTGGTCAAGGCGCTGAGCAAGGCGGACTACGAAACCTCCCGCTTTGACCGCGCCAATCAGGCCATGACCGGGGACGACATCCGCGCCAGCACCGTCATGGCCATCCCCAGCCCTTTGATGCAGCTCTGCCTGAACATCGGTCTGACGCTGGTGGTCGTTCTGGGGGCATGGCGGGTCGATCAGGGGCTGATCCAGCCGGGCGTCGTACTGGCTTTTCTGACCTATTTCAATATGATAAACATGGGCGTCATGGGCCTGAGCCGCATTTTCATCACGCTGAGCAAGGCCAGCGCCAGTGCGGACCGCATGGATGCCGTTCTGCAGGCAGACACCACGCAGCGGGTCCTTCCCTTTCAGGAAGCGAAAGCTCCCGCGGGCGGCGGCTTTATCCTCTTCGAGCGGGTCGGGTTTTCCTATGGCGGCCCGGCTGCGGAGGGTTCCGGGCGGGAAAAGGTACTGGAAGATATCAGTTTCACTCTCCAAAAGGGGGAAAGTCTGGGCATCATCGGGCCGACCGGCTGCGGCAAAAGCACGATCCTCCAGCTTCTCATGCGCTTTTATGACGCGGACGAGGGCGGTATCTTTGTGGATGGCCGCGACGTGCGCACCTATGAAAAGGACGAGCTGCACCGCCGTTTCGGCGTGGTGTTCCAGAACGATATGGTCTTTCAGGATACCCTGCGGGAGAATATCCGCTTTGGCCGCGGCGTGGACGATGCGGCCATCGGGCAGGCAGTGCAGGATTCTATGGCTGCGGAGTACATCTCCGGTCTGGACGGCGGGCTGGACTATCCGGCCGCCATCAAGGGCGCGAACCTCTCCGGCGGCCAGAAGCAGCGGCTTCTGGTGGCCCGTGCCCTTGCGGGCAGGCCCGAGATCCTGGTGCTGGACGACAGCTCCAGCGCGCTGGACTACCGCACCGACGCGGCCATGCGCCGGGCCATCGGGCAGGACTACGCGGACAGCACACTGCTCCTTGTGGCCCAGCGGGTCAGCAGCGTGATGAGCATGGACCACATTCTGGTATTGGAGAACGGCCGCTGCGCGGGCTACGGGACCCACGAGGAGCTTTTGCGCTCCTGCCCCGCGTATCGGGAAATGTATGAGACACAGATGGGCGCAATGGCGTGAAAGGGGGAAACCAACATGCCGGGACCGGGAGACCGCGGCGGGACGAAGCGCAGGCCCAAAGACGCAAAGGGCACGCTGCGCCGCGTGATCGGACGTTTGATGAAATACCGCTGGCAGGTGCTGGCGCTGCTGGTGTGCGCGTTCGCCAGCAATATCGGCAATCTTTTGGGGCCGGGCTTTGCGGGCCGGGCCATTTCCGCGGCGGCCGCGGGCAAAGGCAGCGTGGACATGAGCGCCGTGCTGCGCTATGCCGGTTATATGCTCGCGGCCTATGTGGGCAGCAACGTGATGAGCTTTCTGGTCAGCATCGGCATGATGCGGGTAGGGCGGCATGTGGCGCAGGACCTGCGTCAGGAAGCCTTCGAGAAGCTGATGACGCTGCCCGTGGGCTACTTCGACCGGAATCAGGCGGGCGATATCATCAGCCGGGTATCCTATGATATCGACGTGGTTAGCACCAGCCTGTCCACCGACGTGGTGCAGGTCATGACCAGTCTGGTCACAGTCGTGGGCAGCTTTGTGATGATGTGCATCATCTCGCCGCCGCTGGTGCTCTGCACGATCTTCACCATCCCGGCGTCGCTTCTGTTCACGCGCTTTATGGGGCGGCTGACCCGTCCGCGCTACGCCCGCCGCAGCGCGGCCTATGGCGCCATGAACGGGTTTGTGGAGGAGATGTTCACCGGTCAGAAGACCATCCTTGCCTACGCGCAGGAGGACACGGTGTGCGAACGGTTCCGCACCATCAACCGCGAGGCTGCGGAAGCCTACCGGCAGGCCGACGGTTTGGGGATGGTCACAGGCCCTACGATAGGCATGATCAGCAACATCGGCCTTGCGGCCATCGGCATGGGCGGTGCGGTGCTCTATCTGCGCGGGATGGTGGACCTGGGGCAGATCTCCAGCTTCATATTGTACAGCCGCAAGTTCAGCGGCCCCATCAATGAGATCGCCAACATCATCAACGAGATCTTTTCGGCGCTGGCGGCGTCGGAGCGGGTGTTCCAGCTTCTGGACGAGCCGGAGGAGCCGCAGGACCGGCCGGACGCGACCGAGCTGACCGACTGCCGGGGCGAGGTGGAGGCGGAGCATGTGAGCTTCGGCTATCTGCCGGGCAAGACCATCCTGCACGACCTGAGCCTGCATGCGCAGCCCGGCCAGACCATTGCCATCGTCGGCCCCACGGGCGCGGGCAAGACCACCATCATCAATCTTCTGATGCGCTTTTATGACCCGGACTGCGGCGCGATCTATGTGGACGGCCGGGAGAACCGCGCCTATACGCTGAAAAGCCTGCGCCACAGCTACGCCATGGTGCTGCAGGACACCTGGGTGTTCCGCGGGACCATCTTCGAGAACATCGCCTACGGCAAAGAGGGCGCGACGCTGGAGGAGGTGGAGCGGGCCGCAAAGGCTGCTCACATCCATAATACTATCATGCAGCTGCCGCAGGGCTACCAGACCGTCATCAGCGAGGACGGCGGCAACATCAGCAAGGGACAGAAGCAGCTTCTGACCATCGCCCGGGCCATGCTGTACGACACCAGCATGCTCATTCTGGACGAAGCCACCAGCAACGTGGACACCAAGACCGAGCGTCAGGTGCAGAAAGCCATGCGGGAGCTGATGCGGGGCAAGACCTGCTTTGTCATCGCCCACCGGCTGTCCACAGTGCAGAACGCGGACAACATCCTTGTGGTGCAGCACGGCGACGTGGTGGAGCAGGGCACACACGACCAGCTCATGGAGCGCCGTGGCGAATATTACAAATTATACGCGAGTCAGTTTGCCTGATCTGCCGGGGCAATCTGCTGAAATTTACAACCAAAATTCATCAAAATAGCCAATTCTCGGCAGATCTCTAACCGAAAATGACAACGCCGAATGCAAAAATAGTTACAAAATGGTAAATCCCAGCATTCCGATAGAAAAACAAGGTCAATAGTGTTGACAAACCGCTAAGTGATATGTTACCTTGGAGTCAAACGCCGGGGGAACGTCCCTCGGCGCAACGGTTCCATATCGGAGGAAAAAAGAAAAAGCTATGAAGAACAAGAAGATGCTCCAGAAGGTAAGCGCGGCCGTGGCGATGAGCCTGGTCGTGGCCCTGTCTCTGGCGGCCTGCGGCGGCAGCAAGACGGCTGCTTCCAGCACCGCGGCGGCGGGCGAGACCAAGACCGGCAAGGCTGAGGGCTTTGGCGGCGATGTGACGGCGACTCTGACCGTCGTGGACGGCACCATTACCGACTGCGTGCTGGAAGGCCCGGATGAGACCGAGGCCATCGGCGGCGCAGCTCTGGCAGACCTGGCCAAGCAGGTGGTCGAGGCCAACGGTCCCGAGATCGACGGCGTGTCCGGCGCTACCGTGACCAGCAAGGCCGTCAAGAAGGCGGTCGCCGCGGCGATGGGCGTCGAGCTGAAGGAGGAGGCTGCCGCTTCTTCCGCTGCTCCGGCTCCCGCTGAGCCTGCCGCAAAGGTCGAGGTCGAGGGCGGCATCCAGATCGGTCAGGCATATGCTGCCGCTCACGGCACCAAGTGCTTCACCGAGGCTGTCGCTGTGGTCAAGGACGACGTGATCCTGGCCGCGTACATCGATGACTTCCAGTTCGGCGCTGCCGATTCCGGCGTGACCCCGGTGCCCAACGGCGACGGCGACTTTGCCGCCGGCTTTGCTGAGGGCAAGGTGCTGTATTCCAAGCGTGTGAACGCCGCCTACTACAGCAAGAACATGGCCGACAAGGCTGGCTCCACCGTCGCGCTGGACGCCAACTTCGACGCTATCCAGAGCTTTGCCGTGGGCAAGACCATCGCTGAGCTGGAGGCTGTCGCCGCCAAGGGCGAGGCCGCTGTGGATGCCGTTTCCGGCGCAACGCTGGTCGACACCGCTGGCTACCTGTCCGCTATCGTCGAGGCCGCCAAGAACGCCCAGAACAATCAGGCGGTCGAGTTCACCGGCAGCTCTGAGGATCTGAAGCTCAACGTCGTTTACGCCGCCGCTCACGGCACCAAGTGCTACACCAGCGCCGCCGCCGTCACCGCAGGCGACACCATCGTGCTGAGCTACATCGACGAGTTCCAGTTCGGCGCTCCCGACGCTGTGACCGGTGTGCCCAACAGCGACAAGGACTTCGCTGCTGGTTTTGCCGAGGGCAAGGTGCTGTTCTCCAAGCGCGTCAACGCCGCGTACTACAGCAAGAACATGGCCGATAAGGCTGGTTCTACCGTCGCTCTGGATGCCAACTATGACGCCATCCAGAACCATGTCAACGGCATGACCGTTGCGGACGCTGAGAAGCTGTCTCAGGATGCCAACGCCGTGGATGCTGTCTCCGGCGCGACCCTGGCCGATACTGCCGGTTACGTCGGCGCTATCGTGGCCGCTGCAAAGCAGTAAACCGATAATACAAAGGAGCCGCTGTTCCCTTCCATGGGGGGGCCGCGGCTCCTTTTCTTTGTGTGGATAAAATAAAAGCGCACAGCATACGCCCCAAAAACTGAGAAAAATTTACAATTATTTGAGAAAAGCACATTGCGCAGGATTTCACGATGTGGTATGCTTAGAGCAAAGAACCCCCTGTGCTGCGGGGGCAAAAAATGGAGGTAATTCCCATGGCTGATCGCATCGTTCTGAATACCATTTCCTATCACGGCCACGGCGCCATCGAGAACATCGTTCCCGAGCTGACCGCCCGCGGTTACAAAAAAGCATTCGTCTGCTCTGACCCCGACCTCATCAAGTTCGGCGTGACCAA
>JBJERT010000178.1:0-5668 GCA_051882435.1 Faecalibacterium sp. | reverse complement strand
GATCTGCCGTTCCTCATCCGGGCGGGAAAGCCCCCGGGTCTGCTCCCGGGGGGCGCTCCGTTCTTCCGGGGAATGCCGCTGCCAGACCGGGCGGGCCGCCTCCCCTTCCTCCGCCTCGGCCTGCGCCGGACGAAGCATCTTCTGCCGAGCATCCTGATATGCGGTGCGGGTCTGCGCCGAGCGCGGCACACCGCCTTTCACTGTGGCAAAGGTCAGCCCCTCGCCCTGTGCGCGGCGCAGAACATCGGCGAACCGCATCGCGTGGTCGGAGGCGCGCACCACCTCGCGGGGGGCATCCGCCTGACGGGCCAGCGTGATCGGCGCTTTGGGATCCCGCAGCGGGTTACGCATCCCGTCCCCCGCGCTGCCGCGCAGCTCCAGCTCCATGGTCTGGGTCTGACGGACGGCCGGGCGGGACGCGCCGCGCGGTGCCGGACCAGATACAGGCCGTGTGCCCGCGTCGGTCACAAGGATCGTGCGCACCCGTTCCAGAAGTTTTTCGCTCCCTGCGGTCAGCGGCGGCTGGCTGCTCTGCTGTATCAGCTTCAGCAGCAGTGTCAGATCCAGCCGGAGCGGCTCCGGTCTGCGGGGTACAGAGCGGGGTTCCGGTGCCGCTTCCGGTTCCGGTTCCTGGAGAAATTCCATCTCAGTGCTGTGATAAAATCCCTCTGAAGCCAGATTGCGCGCCGCGATCTCCTCGGCCAGGGCATGCGACAGAAGCCCGAACCCCGACAGCGGCAGAAGATCCCGGCGGATGCCGGAGATATCCCGCCGGACGTATGTACTCAGATCCATCAGGTGCAGCCTCCATACAGCAGCTCGATCCGCGTGACGGCGAGCTGCACATCATTGCTGTTCAGGCTCGGCCCGATGTAGCGGATCAGGTGCGCACCCGCGATGGTCCAGGTGCGCATCGGCCTGCCCCTGTGGTCATAGAGGATGATCGTACCGGCCAGAGGCATCGACTGGCCCGCGTTGACCAGCGCCACCAGAAGCGAAAACGAATCCACCGAGGTCACAGTCCCCTGCTCCAGCACCAGGGTCTGCGGCACCGCATTATTAAAAAAATAGCGCGGATACATCGAGCCGCCTTCCTGATAGGTCTCGTAGTCAAACTCCATCCCAAGCCCCGAGACCGAGGTAAAGCGGCCGCTCATACCCGCGGGCGCGGCGCTCAGCATCACATCAAAATAAGCGCCCGAAACATATTCTTCCATCAGGATCTGATCGTTGCTCATGCTGCGCGCACCTCTCTTTTCCGCCCGTTACCGGCTGCTCCGTTTCAAACCCGTATAGGCGAACTCCAGCTTCTCCATCAGTACCTCGTCCCGGCTGGCATCCAGCGTCGTCAGCTCATACGCCACCGGATACGCGCCGTACAGCGTCCAGAGGACGCCCTCCTTCCCGGTCTCGTCCAGCACCGCGATATCGATGGTGCGGCGCTGCGGAGCCGCCGGTCCGGTGGCGTAGCCGGGCATGCAGTCGAAGATCCAGTCCAGAAACTCGCTGCTGGACACCACCCCGCGGGAAAGCGTCACATTGCTGTATTCCACAACGGTGGGGATGATGCCCTGCACGCCCCGCGCATCCGATCCGGTGCGCATCCGCAGCACATGGTTCACCGCGCGGATCCCGGAGCACTGGGAAAAGGCCGCCGCCGTCGTGGCACCGCCGTCCATATAACCGCTGCCGCCCATGCGCACCCGGAACCGAAAGGCCCGGAACGGGTCCCGGGAGCCGTCTGGCCGGGTCGAATACTCACTCATCCTGTCCCACCTTTATTTGAACTCGATCTTTTTGTGTTCGGTCCCGTTCAGCTTCTGATTGATGGCCGAAACCTCTTCGCACCAGCGCCGACGCTCCCGGTGCTCCATGTTCATCAGGTCCTCCATCGGCCAGTGCAGGTAGTATGCCAGAAAGGACATCTCCTGATAGAGCCTGTCCTGCGGATACTGTACCAGCCCTAGCCCAATAAAAAATCCAGCGGCACCTCGTGGCTCTGACCGCAGTGGGGACAGGTCACACGGTAGGACGGCATATCGGACATATTGATCCGCTGGTACAGATCCTGCAGGTAGGCCAGGTCCATCGTGAACAGGTCCTCGATGACCTTGTTATTGACAGCGGGCAGCGTGCCCAGCTTGGTGATCACGCGGGACAGCAGGATGATGGACAGATACGAGGGGTTCTGCTGCACACGGGGGTCCCGCAGCGGCAGGATCTCATCCGCTGCCGTGGCCAAACGCATCTTCCCGGCACGGTGGAGATCGCCGTTGGCGTCCACATAGCCTTTCGGAAGCATAAAATCAAATTCGGTCTGCATGAAAAGAACCTTTCTTTCCTTATAGAATACCGGAGCGGAGGCTTCCGCGAGGAGCCTCCGCTCCGGTGAGCCGGGTCATTTCCGAGCCGCGGCGCACCGCAGCAGAGGAGCGTTATCAGATCGTGGAGGCCGGGCCTGCGGCGCTGCCGGTGGTGGTCATCCAGATGCCCTCGTGGCACAGCTCGATGGACTGGATGGCGATCTCATTCCCCATACCGGACAGATCCGGGATGGTGTAGGAGACCGGCCAGGCATTGATGAGGGTCCAGACCGGGCCGGAGGCGTTGCCCGCGTCATCCAGCAGGGTGATGGTGACATCGTAGCGGGTGATGCCGGTGGGGCCAGCGGTGTTGTCCGGGGCCACCGAGTGCAGCCAGGTGAGGAAATCGGAGTCATCCGTCACGCCCCAGCGCAGCGTCACATTGCCGAAGGTGGTCAGGCCGGGCAGCTTGCGCGGCGTGTTGCGCAGGTCATCGCCCTCGCGGTATTCCACCGTGGCAACGGACATGTTCATGCCGGAGACCTCCGAGAAACCGGCGCGGGCGATGCCTCCCGTGGAGACCTGATACCGAAATACGCGATAAGGATAATTGATTGCCATTGCTTTCTCGTCCTTTCTTCAGCACAAGATCATTCCGAAGCGGTCTTCTGCGTGATGCGGAAGATCACGAACTCAGCGGGTTTGACCGGCGCGATGCCGATGTTGCAGATCAGGCGGCCGTTGTCGATATCGTCCTGGGTCATGGTGGTGGGGCCGCACTCGACATAATAAGCCTGCTCCGGGGTCGTGCCCGCCAGCGCGCCGTCCCGCCAGCAGGTGGCCAGGAAGGACTCGATGGTGCGGATCACGCGGCCCCACAGCACCTCGCTGTTCGGCTCAAAGACGACCCAGTTGGTGTTGTTCTTGATGGACTGCTCGATATAGATGAACAGGCGGCGGACGTTGATGTACTTCCACAGACCGTTGGAGCTGATGGTGCGCGCGCCCCAGACGCGGATGCCGCGGCCGGTAAAGGCGCGGATCAGGTTGACGCCCTGCGGGTTGAGGATATCCTGTTCCGCGTCGTTGTAGCTGCAGGAAAGGCCCGTGCAGCCGCGGACGATCTCGTTCGCCGGGGCTTTATGGACGCCGCGCTCGGTATCGACCCGGGCGTAGATGCCTGCCATGGCGCCGGAGGGCGGGAAATAAGCCGTGCGGCGGCTGCCCGCGTCGAACATCTCCAGCCAGGGATGGTAGACCGCCGCATAGGTGCTGTCGTACATATTGCGGAAGTCGGCCACCTCATTGGTGCGCTTGAGGTCCTGCGGCAGATCGAGGATGGCAAAGCAGCTCGCTTTGTTCTCGCAGAACGCGATCAGCGCGGCCTGCACGTTGGCATCGGTCACGCCGGGGATGGCCATGATGGACACATTGCTGTTCTCGATGAAGGCCTGCAGTCCGGTGCGGCGGCCCGGGCCGTTGTCCTCGCCCAGATAGACGTCCGCCGACACCGACAGGGTGCTGCCGTCCGAGCCGCCGTCCAGCGCGACCGTCAGCGCTCCGTCCGCACCGCCCACCTCATGGAAGGGCACGATGCTGCGCGCCGGGGCGGGAGCGGGTGCGGCCGGTTTGATCTCCTTGCCGTCCTTGTCCTTCTGGACCGGGGCAGGCTCCCTGACCGCCGGGGCAGGAGCGGGGTGGACCGAGAAGCGGATCAGCTCCGACTTCGCGGCACGCACGCCGATGTAGTTGTTGGCAAAGGAGTTCAGGCTGACATCTGCAAAGACCTCCTCCATGCCGTCCACGCGGACCGTCACGGTCAGCTCACAGGTGCGGATATATTTGGAGGTGCCGACCTTGGGATCCACAACGTCCACAGCGGGCACACCGTCCAGCGTAACGATATGATCCAGCACCGATTTCACCGTCGCGTGGGCCGTGTTGACGCCGTCGGACAGCTCCACCACGTCACCTGGCTGGAAGCCATCAGGATTTTTCAGGGTCAGCTCGGCTCCCTGCGCGGACAGGACCTGAGACTTGGCCTTGGAGGAGGGGACGATGCTCACACGGATGCGGTTGCCCCACTCGCCGGGGTTCGCCGCCACCATGTGCAGCACACCCGCAGCTGCGGAGGCGGGCTTGCTGCCGCTGGCCGCGGCGCGCATGATATATGCGCGGGAGCCGCCGTTCAGGAAGAACTGCTCCACCGCGTAGGGCAGGTAACGCCCTGTGCCATATTTGGCCTCGCTCAGATAGCCGCCATACATCCTCTTGTAATCCGCAAAGCTGGTCACGAGCTGGGGCTGGCCCTCCACAGGGCCTCTCTCTGCCAGACCGATGAAGCCCGCCGTGCTGGTACTGACGCCCTGCATGGGGACAGCACCCGAATCATATTCCTCCACGTAGACACCCGGATGTAAATATTCTGCCATTGTCTTGCTTGCTCCCCGTTCCCGCAGGGAACAATCCTCCTTTCTGGTTTGGATCAAAATCGAAAGAGCGCCTGAAAACCTGTGGGTCGTATCTTATAAGACACAGCTTGTACTGTCTCTCATATCCATGTGCGAAAGGGGCTGCGGCTGTGCGCAGGCAGCAACCGTATTCCAGAAGCGGACCATCATGCCCGCGTTGTATTCCAGCATCCGGCCCAGCTGCTCGTAGGCGGAAAAGGCATCCGGCAGGGCGGCGGCCGTGCGGTAGACTGCCCGGTCCCCTACCCGGAGCAATGCGCCGAATACGGCCTGCCGGTTGATCTCCCGGCATTGCTGGTCAAACGCAGGACCGTCCCGGATGACAAAAGGAAAGCTGCTGTAAAAAAGGACTGTCTGCTCCCGGCAGACGCATTCGGTCTGCCATTTACAGCCGCTGTCCGAAAAGACGAGCTGAAAGCGCCCGTCCTGCTCCCGGAACGCAAAGCCATTGTGGACCAGAAGATGCAGCAGCTCCGCCCGGGCGTCCGTCGGCGGCCCGACCTGAAATTTTTCCATAATGTATGCCTCCGGCGATCAGCTCTCCAGAATGCAGCAGGGTGACGGCGGCAGGGTGCTGACGGGAGCCGGCGCTCCCGGGCCGCCGCAGAGCATCGGCTCCGGCGCAGTGATCGCGTTCGGCTCCAGCTCCGGCCATGGCTCCGGGGCAGAAGGCCCCGCCTCAAGCCCGGGCTGCAGCCCGCCGCTCACGAGCTGCTCCATCGCGCTGTTCCCGATCTGGCTCGCCAAAAGCCGGAGCTGCTCCGGCGGCAGCGTGAACAGAGTTTCCGGTCGGGCCAGCGCCGCGCGGAGCCGCGACATGACAGCGGCCTGCTCCGGCGCAGCCACGGTCTGCCGGGCAGCGTTCTCCGACTGGCGTATCTCAGGCTGGTGCGC
>JBJERT010000177.1:0-5700 GCA_051882435.1 Faecalibacterium sp. | reverse complement strand
TTGCCGTGGGCGGCGCACCAGTCGGTGCAGTCCACGAACAGCATATAGGTGCCCTCGGGCTTTGCGACGCGGACGCCCGGGAAGTGCCGGGCGATGGAATCGCAGGCAAAGTCTACGTTTCCGGTCAGGACCTCCCGCAGCTCGTCCAGCCACTGGGCACCCTCGGGACGATAGGCCCCGATGAGGGCATGCATGGAAAGCACATTCATGCTGTTGTAGTGACAGAGGCTGGATTCCTTGTGGATGCGGTCGCGCCACCAGTCATTATAGACGATGTGATAGCTGCCCACCAGACCCGCAAGGTTGAAGGTCTTGGAGGGCGCATAGAGCGCCGCCGTGCGCTGGCGCGCGTCCTCGCTGACCGACTGGGTGGGGATGTGTTTGTTGTCTCCCAGTGTCAGGTCGGACCAGATCTCGTCGGACACGACGAACACATCGTATTTGCGGAACAGCTCCATGGCCTGTTCCAGCTCCCAGCGCTCCCAGACGCGGCCGCAGGGGTTGTGCGGGCTGCACAGGATGGCCGCATGGATGTGCTGCCCGGCCAGACGCCGCTCCATGTCGGCAAAGTCCATGCGCCAGACCCCTCCGTCGTCCTGCACCAGCGGGCTGTGGATCAGGTGGTAGCCGTTGTTTTCCAGACTGCGCGTAAAGCCGATGTAGGTGGGGCTGTGGATCAGCACGTTGTCCCCGCGGGAGCACACACAGTTCAGCGCGCTGATCACGCCGCCCAGCACGCCGTTCTCGTAGCCGATGTGATGCGGCTTCAGGCCCGTGACGCCGTTGCGCTCTGCCTGCCAGCGGAGGATGGACGCATAGTATTCCTTCGTCGGCTCAAAGTAGCCGAAGGCCGGGTGCTGTGCCCGGGCGATGAGGGCTTCCTGCACGGTGGGCACCGTGGCAAAGTTCATGTCCGCCACCCACATGGGAATGGCGTCGAAGCCCGGGCGCGGCGCGCAGGGCGAGCCGGGACGCCCCAGGCTGTCCACCGCCAGCGCGTCTTTGCCGTGGCGGTCCGGCAGAGTGGTAAAGTCGTATTTCATGGGGGTTCTCCTTTCCAGAATGGCTTTTCCTGAGCATAACACGCCGCAAGAAGGGATGCAAGAAGGAGGACGGTTTTTGTTCCTTTTTTGAAAAAAAGGAACCTAAAAAACTTTTCAATCGCAAAACGCATTCGCGTTTTGCAGAAGGGTTTGATGGTAGCCAGCAGTCGGGCGGGCACCTTTTGCGCGCTCCCGCGCGCGGGGGCTGCGCCCGGCAACACAGAGCGGCTGCGCTATTCCTGTGCCGGGCGGTTCTGGGCGACGGCGTTACGACTGCCTGGTTCCTGTATCAGCTCCGGGGCGATGCCGACGCGGCGCAGATGTTCTGCGGCGGGGAGGCGGAGCTTCTGCAAAACGCCAGCTGGCAGGATGTGCAGAAAAATTTTTGAGAAAGGAAATACCGCAACGCTGTTTTCTTGCGGTATCGGGCGCAGCCCCCGCGCGCGGGAGCGCGCAAACCTATGCCAAATCCCTGCGCAGACAAAAAATTTGGCCCACACGAATGTGTGGGCCGATTGAAAAGCTTTTTCGGTTCCTTTTTCTCGAAAAAGGAACAAAACCCCCGTCAAACCATCTCCACGCTCTTCATGCGCACCGGAGTGGTGGGCTTGTCGTTCCAGTCGGTGCGGACCGCGGCGATCTTGTCCACGACGTCCATGCCCGCCACAACGTGGCCGAAAGCGGCATACTGGCCGTCCAGATGGGGCGCATCCTGATGCATGATGAAGAACTGGCTGCCGGCGCTGTTCGGGTTCATGGCGCGGGCCATGCTGATAACGCCGCGGGTGTGCCTGATGGGGTTGGCCACGCCGTTGGAGGCGAACTCGCCCTTGATGTTCCAGCCCGGGCCGCCGGTGCCGTTGCCCAGCGGGCAGCCGCCCTGGATCATAAAGCCGGGAATGACCCGGTGAAAGGTCAGGCCGTTATAAAAACCGTCCTTGACCAGCTTGGTGAAATTCTCACAGGTGATGGGAGCGGCCTGTTCGTCCAGCTCGATGTCGATCACGCCGCCGTCTTCCATAGTAATGCGAACCATAATTCTAGCAATGCTCCTTTTGTGTGGGCCTCGTGCGAGGCGTGTACGGCAGAAAACGCTCCTGCCGGAGTACCCCTCTAGTATACCATACCTTTCGCAGAGCGCAACGATGCAGATGCAACCTTTTTGTAAATAATCCGGCTAAGAAGCGGCTAAATCTCGTCGCGCAGCTCGGTCAGGTCGGCCCAGAACCGTTTGGGGCAGTGGCTCATGCGGCCGCGCTCGTTGCGCCGCGCCTCGATGGCGAGCGTATCATAGAACTGCTTCCACAACGCCTGGAACTGCCGTTCCCGGTCATCGGGCGGGGGCAGGGTGATGGGCTGGGCCAGTTCCAGCAGCTGCGCTTTGTGATCCTGATAAAGCAGCACCGCGTTGTGCGTGGCGTCGCAGATGAGGAAATCCTCCTCCGGGAACCGAGCGCAGAAGTGCCCCCGCAGCAGCGGCAGGATGTAGTTTTGGGGATGGATGACCGCGCCCAGCATCCCGCCGTGCTCCTCGAAGCGCACGAATCCCTGGAACTTGTCCATCTCCCAGTCAAGGCTCTTTTTCATCTCATAGAGCGGCGCGACCAGCGCATGGCCCTGCTGCCGGACCGCGCCCGGCCCTACCGCAAAGGCATAGTGCAGGAACCGCAGCAGGGCCAGCTCCTTGTCCTCCTGCCCGGAGAGAAAATCCCGGGTGACGAGCCATTTGCCCTCGCGGCCCAGCCGGGGCGCAAAGCTGGCAAAGACCCGCTGGGCGCGGCTGCGGTCGGTGGGGATCTCCCGGACCGGGTAAAGGGTGGCGGTCTCCCGCTCCGGCGTCCAGACCGCAAACGGGATCTCGTGCTGGAGAAAGCTCTCGAACACGCAGCACAGGAAGCCCTCGAAGCTCCCATCATAAACATAGACCACATCCGCGTCGTGGAGCCTGCGCGGGCGCGGAGCGGTCACAGCGCCTTGGCCAGACATTGGACCGCCTCCTCCCGCACCATCTGCATGGCCGCCCGGGGCGGCACGCCCTGCCCGATGAGGTCATCCACCGCAGGGGGCGAGAACAGACTGAGCTGCTCGGCCCCGGCACTGAACACATTGGGGTCGATGAGCGCCCGGGTGATACGCTCCCGCCCGGCCTGCCCGCGGCCGGGATGCGCCCCGGAAAAGCCCCGGCAGGTGATAAAATACTGCGCCCGCTTGAGCACGACGCCCATGCGCTTCAGCTCATCCAGCCCCAGCGGGGCCTCCCGGCGCGCGTCCCGGATACGGCGCGCGCTCTTGGGGCCGATGCCCGGCACCCGCAGCAGCATCTCAAACGAAGCGCGGTTCACATCCACCGGGAACAGGCCATAGTGCTGGACCGCCCAGTTGCATTTGGGGTCCAGATACGGGTCAAAATTCGGGTGGGCGGCGTCCAGCAGCTCGTCCGCGCGGAACCGATAAAAGCGCAGCAGCCAGTCCGCCTGATACAGCCGATGCTCCCGCAGCAGCGGCGGCTTGGTGTCCAGCGCGGGCAGGCGGGAGTCCTCCGACACCGGGATATACGCGGAGAAGAACACCCTTTTCAGGCTGTATTTTTGATATAACCCCTCGGTGAGCCGGAGGATCTGGTGATCCGTCTCCGGCGAAGCCCCCACGATCATCTGGGTGCTCTGGCCCGCAGGCGCGAATTTGGGGGCCTTGCGGTAAAGCGCCAGCTCCTCCCGGTTCGCCTGCCCCGCCGCAGCGATCTGCTTCATGGGCCGGAAGATGGAGTGCCGCCCTTTGTCCGGCGCCAGAAGGTTCAGGCTGCGCTCGCTGGGCAGCTCGATGTTGACGCTGAGGCGGTCGGCCAGATAGCCCAGCTCCTGCACCAGCTCCGGGCTGGTGCCCGGGATGGCCTTGGCGTGGATATAGCCCCCGAACCGGTATTCGCCCCGCAGCAGACGCAGCACCTCCAGCATCCGCTCGGTGGTGTAGTCCGGCGTGCCCAGGACCGCGCTGGAAAGGAACAGCCCCTCGATATAGTTGCGGCGGTAGAACTCGATGGTCAGCTCCGCCAGCTCCCGCGGGGCAAAGGTGGCGCGGGGGACATCGTTGG
This sequence comes from Faecalibacterium sp., assembly GCA_051882435.1. Classification (GTDB taxonomy): domain Bacteria; phylum Bacillota; class Clostridia; order Oscillospirales; family Ruminococcaceae; genus Faecalibacterium. The sequence continues at coordinate 1,566 of JBJERT010000177.1, read as the reverse complement.
AGCGGCGGTTGACGCAATAGCTGCAATCAAAGGCGCAGCAGTTGGTCATCAGGACCTTGAGCAGGCTCACACAGCGTCCGTCCGCCGTGAACGCGTGGCAGCAGCCCGGCGCGTAGCAGCTCCCCATCGTGCCCGGCCGCGCGGCGCGGCTGGCACCGCTGGAGGTGCAGGCCACGTCATACTTGGCGCTGTCGGCCAGGATCGTGAGCTTTTCCATCAACGTTTGTTCCACGAAACACGCCTCCCCCTCAAAATGAGCGCAAAAAAGAAAGGGGCAGCAGTTTTCAGGCTGCCCCTTCGACAGCCTCCGACACAGGACCGGCTATGTTACCACTTGGCTTTTGTTTCGACCACGCGGCCCGCGATGTGCAGACGGTTCAGGTCCTCGCCCCGGATGACCAGCTCACTGTACGCGGGGTTGAAGGGCTGGAGCACCACGCTGTTGCCGCGCTGGAGATATCGCTTGAGGGTGCCTTCGCCCTCGTCGCCATAGATCAGCACGCCCAGGTCGCCGTTTTCCAGCGTGTCCTGCCGATGCACCAGCGCCAGATCGCCGTCCTGGATACGCGGCTCCATGCTGTCGCCGCGCACGACCAGATAGAAATAGTTGGCCGGGTCCTTGACGCGGGCGTACTCCTGCCCGTAGTCCTCCTCAAAGGCCAGCGCGCCATAGCCCGCTTTGACCGTGCCGATGACCGGGATCAGGCTCTCGGCATAGCCGCCGAAAAAGCGCTCCTCCGGCGCGGAGGGGGCGGCCAGCGGGCGGTAAAGCCCCAGCAGATAGTCCGCTGTGGTGTTCAGCAGCTCGGCGATCTTTGCCACCGTGGCGGGGTCGGGAGAGGATTTGCCGTTTTCCCATTTGCCGACGGCCTGCTGTGTGACGCCGAGCTTGGAGGCAAGCTCGGCCTGGCTGATCCCCTGCTTTTTGCGGCACTGCTTCAAAAGCTCTGAAAACGACATGATATTGCGCTCCTTTACACCGGTAATGAGTGATCGTTCGAGTTTATTATACAACAAAAAGATGTTTCTGTAAAGGGATGTTCTGTAAATCGCTCGAAAATAAGTTGTTCCCCCAAAAACTGTGCCCTGCATGCCCAGTTTTTTTCGATTTGGGGCTTGACAGAACGCGAGAAATCTGGTACATTAAATAGGCATTCGGTACGGCGTATGCGGATGTCCACGAGGAGAGATGTCCGAGTGGTTTAAGGAAGCAGTCTTGAAAACTGCCGTGCGGCAACGCACCGTGGGTTCGAATCCCACTCTCTCCGCCATTTTTATTGAATCAAGTGTATCACACTTTGCTCTGGAGTAGTACTCAAGAGGCCGAAGAGGCGCCCCTGCTAAGGGCGTAGGTCGTCTAAACAACGGCGCGAGGGTTCAAATCCCTCCTACTCCGCCAAGAAAATCGCTCGATCGCTCAGGAAGCGGCCGGGCGATTTTCCTTTTTTGAAAAACTTTTATAAGAGGCTCCGGCCGATTGACAGGCGGTTCGGAAACGTGTTACAATTTAGAAAATTTTCCCGAAAGGAGCCTCTGTCATGAAACGAATCGCCTCTCTCCTTTGCC
>JBJERT010000176.1:0-5702 GCA_051882435.1 Faecalibacterium sp. | reverse complement strand
GGCCCAGCGCGGCACGGTCGTCGTACAGCTCCATAAAGAGCCATTCCAGCTCATCGCGGTGTTTCGCAAGGAGGAGGGGAAATTCCGGTTCGCCTGCCATCGGTCAGCCCTCCACTTCTGCCAGCGTCGGCATGGCGGGAATCGCACCGCGGCGGCTGGTGGTGATGCTGGCGGCTTTGTTGGCAAAAGCCAGAATTTCTTCCAGCCGGTCCGTGGTCAGTTTGCTCAGATTTTCCTTGCACAGCCGGGAAAGCGCTGCGCCAAAGAAGGTATCGCCTGCGCCGTTGGTATCACCCACCTTGCAGGGAACGCCCGCCACATGGCCGGTCTGATCGCCGAACCGATAGAACACACCGTCCGGGCCGAGCGTGACAAAAATCAGCCGGATGCCAACTTGTGCGAGCTGCGCGGTGCCTGCTTCGCAGTCATCCGTGCCGGTCAGCAGGGGCAGCTCCTCGTCTGATACCTTGAGGATATCCACCAGAGGCAGCGGTTCTTTCATTTGTGCGACAGCCGTGTCCGCGTCCGGCCAGAGATTGGCGCGGTAGTTGGGGTCATAGGTAATGACCGCTCCCATGGCTTTCGCGCGGCGCACCGCGTCCAGCGTCGCGGTGCGGGAGGGATCGGCGGTCAGGCTCACAGAGCCGAAATGCACCAGCGCCGCCTGCTTCAGCGCTTCGTCCGGGATGTCCTCCCTGCACAGCATCACGTCCGCGTTGGCGCTGCGGTAAAAGCTGAAATCCCGCTCGCCGGAAGCATCCACCGAGACCACCGCCATGGTGGTGGGGTGCTCATGGTCTACCGCTACGCCTGAGATATCCACCTTGTTTTCCTGTAACACTTCGGTCAGATAGCGGCCAAAGGCGTCCGCGCCCACCTTGCCGATAAAGGCGGTCTGTGCGCCGAGCCTTGCGGCGGCAACGGCCAGATTGGCGGGTGCGCCGCCGGGATTGGCCGCAAACTGCGGGATGCCGCGTTCGTCGCGGCCGGTCTGGGTCAGGTCGATCAAGACCTCGCCGATCGTCAAAATATCCATGCTTTTCTCTCCTTATCATTCACCGTACCGGGGCGTCTGTTCCGGGAACTGCTCACCGATCTTTTCCTCGATGCCATAGGCAGCGTTAAAATCATCATAAAGCAGGAAAAAACAGACGAACCAGATAAACCACACGCCGAGGAACGGCACCAAAAAGCCCGTCCACGGCAAAAACAACACAAACAGCAGCCACCAGGCCAGTTGGAGCGCCGCCGCTCCCAGCGTACGCTTGAAAAATTTCAGACAGAACAGGATCGCGTTTTGCAGGCGGTGGAGGTTGCTTTCCTCAAACAGCACCACCTGCGGCCAGAAGGCGGTGAACAGCATCAGCAGGAACACCAGACCCACGCCGAGCACTACCAGCGTGCCCGCGCTGGGCATCCCCTCGCCGGAAAAGAGCACCATGCCGCAGAACAGCTCCACGCCCAGTGCCAGGCTGAACACGACGCCGGGGACCAGAGAGGCTTTCCAGTTCTGTTTCATTCCCTTGCAATAATTCTCCCACCAGCCGCGGGGCGCGTCGCGATAGCTGCGGAACAGCGCGTCCAGCATCCCGGAGATGGCCGGGCCGACCAGCAGTCCGCCCAAAACACAGACCGGAATCAGCACCAGCAGGCTGGACGACAGCAGCGCATAGCCTACGCCCAAGCCATAGGGGATGCACAGCCCCAGCGTGACGAGATCGGCCAGGAAGAAGTCCTTCCAATCCCGTTCCAGAAGCTCCTGATAGCGGGGCAGGCCAACGGCACGCTGTCCCTGAGGCACGGGGTCACTCGGAAAAAACAAGCCCATCCAAACTACCTCCCATCAGTCGGCATAGGTACAGCCATTCAAAAATCTGGTCAGAATCTCCAGCGGGTCTCCGGTAAACTCCTCTTGGCAGGAAAGCTCCCACTCCAGGGCGCTGCTGCCCCGCCGGGCAAAGGCGGCCACACCCAAGGAATACGGGTTGTCCGCATTGGTATAGCGGAACAGGCAGACCGTATATTCCTGCCCTGCGGCGGTCACGGTCCGGGTCTCGGCGATATCATAGTTTTGCTCCGCCAGCGCCAGCCAGCCGGAAACTGCGGCGGCAGCCTTTTCTTCGGTCTTGTTCTCCTGCACCACGAGGGTGAGCTGCGCTTCATAGAGATCCACGGTTTTTCCTTCGCTGTTCTCGTAGGGCTGCGGCTCTCCCGCGGTCCAGGCGGCGTAATACAACCCGTTCGGAGAGAGGATATCCTTGTTATCCAGCAGCGTGAAGCCCTCCGCGGGGGCCGGAGCCACCAGTGTCTTGCCGACGGGCACCGTGCCGTCCGCATTGACCAGCGGGTCACTTTTCAGATTCTCGTCCCGAAGTCCGCGCCCGGCCAGCAGTGCCGCCGCCAGTGCGCCCACCGCCAGAATGCCTGCCGCTGCGATCAAAATCCCCCGTTTCATGGTGCTGCTCCTTCCGTGATGATCTGCCACAGCCGTTCCGCGCCTTGACGTGCGGATGCGGCTGTGCTGTTTTTTGGTTCCTGATAAAAGCTGCGGTGCCCCAGATACAGCCCACCCACCAGTTCTGTGCTGCTCCCGCTGACCGGCGTGCCCAGCACGGTGGTCTGGTAGGCGCCAAGGTCAAGCTCTCTCAGCCGGGGGCAGTCTGACCAGAGGACGGCCTTGCCCTTTGCAGTATAGTCCTCTGCGGCCGGGGCGGTGCCGTCCCAGTTGGCCAGGGCCTGATAGTCGAGCTGGAAATGCGCCGGGTCTTCCAGCAGGAGGAAATAGCTCTCCTCCGCGTTCATATCCGATAAAAACTGCATCTGCGCGGCCAGGGCATAGGTGGCGGCGTTTGCTTTGTCCTCTGTCCCGCTGACATACTGGTGGAGCGTCACGCATACCACGCCGTCGCCGTTCAGGTCCTCGCCATAGGCGGCCAGTGCCTGCTCGATGGCACGGGCTGTATCCTCCGGCAGTGCGTGTCCACCCACATAGGCGGCCTGATAATCCGGCAGCGTCTCGCCCCAGTGCAGAGCGTTGGCCAGCCAGCCCACACCCACCCAGAGCACCACCGCCGCGATGAGCAAAAGCAGCCAGTGGTAATGCAGCCAGTTTTTGACCCAGTACCACCGCCCCTTCTCCGGGGCCGTCATGCTTTGGTCGTGCCGCCGTAGGCATAGCGGACGGGCAGGCACAAGAGAGACGGGGTGTTGGCGGTGTTTTCCTGCAGCACCAGATCGACGCAGGTCTCGGCAATGGCTTCGACCGGCTGCACGATGGTGGAGCAGTAATAGTCCACATCCCCGAAGGTTTTCAGACCGTCGTAGCCCACGACCTGTACATCTTCCGGGACCCGCAGTCCCATCCGGCGCAGGATCTTGATGATCTCGACCGCCAGCTTATCGGTCACGCAGAAGATGCCGTCGAAGGCCAGACGACCGTCCGTCTGGTTCTCCCGAAGGAACTGCTCGAACTCCTCCATAGGGGAGCCGTCCAGTAGGATCTTGAGGGTATAGGGGATCTGCAACGCCTCGCACGCCGCCACAAATCCATCCTTGCGCTTGTTGGTCTCGCTGGCAAGGGCCGAACCGATGCGCAGGAACGCCAGATTGCGGCATCCGTTTTCCACCAGCTTCTGGGCGGCCAGACGCCCGCCGCTGTAATTGTCCGAAGCCACGCAGGGAGTATTCCCGCCCAGATAGCGGTCGATGGACACGGAGCGCACCTCCGGGGAGATGACCAGATCGGGGTTGTAGGTCAGCGCAATGATCCCGTCCACCTTATTCTGTTCCGCCATCTGCACCATTTCCTGCTCTTTGGTATAATCATAATCCGTATCACACAGCAGCATGCGGTAGCCGTGCCGGACCAGCGCCCGATTAATATAATGTGCCACCAGGCAGAAAAACGGATTGATCATATTGGGCATGATCACCGCGATGGTATAGGTACGGTTGTTCTTCAGCCCTTTGGCGTAGGCATTGACGTGATAATCCAGCATCTTGATCGCTGATTCGACCTTTTTGCGGTATTCCTCACCGACGGGGATGCCGTTGATCACCTTGGATACCGTACCAAGAGACACGCCGGCCTCTCGCGCTACGTCCTTCATGGTAGGAGCCGTCCCCTGTTTTGCCATAAAATCTTCTCCTTTTCCGGCGTGAAACACCTGGACTTTTTTGGGAAAAAGCTGCTTGCTTTCACGGGACATTTCACGACCGGGTTCATCACTTTGCGGTTTCAGTATACCATGTTTCTTACAGATTGTAAAGTCTTTTCCGCGAAATTTCATGAATCGTTTCATAAGGAGGATACTTTATATTATTCACAAAATGTTGCAACTGAACCTGTGCAAATCATCAAAAATACCAACAAATGAAAAGTTTTTTCAAAAAATACGTTGACAGTTTTTGTTCTCCGTGTTATCTTTGTTACACGAGCCGTAAAACGTTTCACACAACGTGAGCCGATCGCTCCCAGCGGCAGGAGCGCCCTCTCCCGCGGGCTGCGGGAACGGTTAAGAAATGGAGGAGTTTCTATGACGCAACCATCGTCCACGGTCGCAGTGCGGCAGGCGGATGGCATCCCCGTCCACCGCAGGAGCGTCCGGCAGCGCATCCGGGAAAACTGGCAGCTATACCTGATGCTGCTGATCCCCATCGTGCTGACCATCGTGTACAAGTACATCCCCATGTACGGCATCCAGATCGCATTCCGCGATTTCAAGGCCAGCCGGGGCATCACGGGCAGTGAATGGGTCGGCCTGTACTGGTTCGAGCGGTTCTTCACCGCGCCCAACTGTGTGCGCATGATCAAGAACACCGTTCTGCTGAGCCTGTACAGTCTGGTGTGGAGTTTCCCCATTCCCATCATCCTGTCCCTGTGCATCAACCAGCTTCGGTTCGCCAAGTTCAAGCGCGTGGTGCAGACTGTGCTGTATGCGCCCCACTTCATCTCCACCATGGTCATCTGCGGCATGATCAAGATCTTCCTCAGCCCGTCGGGCGGTCTGCTGAACCTGATCCTGGGGACCAACATCGACTTCCTGGCCGAGAGCACCGCGTTCCGTACCATCTATGTGGCGTCGGGCATCTGGCAGGAGGCAGGCTGGGGCACGATCATTTATATGGCCTGCCTCGCCGCCATCGACACCAGCCTGTACGAGGCCGCCAAGATCGACGGCGCGTCCATGTTCCAGCGCATCCTGCACATCGATATCCCGGAGCTGGTGCCCATGATCGTCCTGCAGCTCATCATGAGCGTGGGCGGTCTGATGAACGTCGGCTTTGAGAAGGTCCTGCTGCTCCAGACCGAGCTGAACAAGGCCACCAGCGATATCATCGCGGTCTATGTTTATGAACAGGGTATTATCAACGCCAAGTACAGCTATTCCACGGCGGTCGGACTGTTCAACACCGTGGTCAACATCATCCTGCTGATCATCGTCAACCGCATCGCCAAGAAAGCGGCAGACGTCAGCTTTGTGTAAGGGGGCGCATCGTATGGCAAAAAGCATTGCAACCTCCGGTTCTGCCCGGAAGCCCGGCGGACTGTCGGATAAGGTCAGCGATATCGTGCTGCTGGTCATCTGCGCCGCCGTCATGATCATCGTGGCCTATCCGCTGTACTACGTTCTGGTGGCATCCTTCTCGGATCCCTATGATGTCTACGCGGGCAAGACCTTCCTGCTGCCCAGCCAGTTCAC
>JBJERT010000175.1:21886-25431 GCA_051882435.1 Faecalibacterium sp. | reverse complement strand
TCCAGATAAAGCCGCAGCGCTTCGATACAGGCGTCGTTCAGGTAGACCATGCGCTCCTTGTGCCCTTTGCCGAACAGCCGGATCTGACGCTGTTCCAGGTCGATATCTCCCAGATTCATCCCCACCAGCTCAGACAGACGCATCCCGCAGTTCAGGAACAGCACCACGATGCAGTAATCCCGCTCGGGGAAATCGCCCTGGGTCTGTGTGCTTTGGAGCAGTTCCACCGACTGCTCTGCGGTCAGGTATTTGGGCAGCACCTTGTCCAGCTTGGGGGGGCGGATGGAGGCGGTGGGGTCTTTTTCCAGCCGGTTGACCTGATTGACCAGATAATCATAAAATCCATGCAGGCTGGCCAGCCGCCGGGCCGTGGAGGACTTTTTATTGCCGCGCTCCTGATTGAGGAAATAGAGATATTCGTAGATATCCTCTTTGCTCACGCTGCCCCAAAAAGCGGTGTCCAGCCCCTTGGGGTCGATATCCTGCAGCTCGGCATCCTCCGGCACAAGGCCGCGGCGGCGCTTCATATAGCGGCTGAAATTGCGCAGGTCACAATAATAACTGAAAGCGGTATGGGGGCTTTTGCCCGCGATGACCTCCAGATAGCGCACATAATCCACGATATCCTGCGCGGCATCCGTAAAGGGCTTGTGCTTGCCGGGGGCTTTTTCATCCAGATAGATCGACATTGCTTTTCCCCCTTGCGGTTATTCCGGGCGCTTCAGCGCTTTGATGGCATCGGCGATATAAGCCGCGCCGAACAACTTCATTTTGGGATAATCGGACGGGGAAAGATGCGCAAGGCTGTGCCTGGGGACTACGGCGGTCTCGAAACCGATGCGTTCCGCCTCGTGCAGGCGCTGCTCCAGATTGGGCACACTGCGGATCTCGCCACCCAGGCCTACCTCGCCGATCGCAATGAGCTTGTCGCTGACTGGATGGTCCAGCAGTGAGGAGACCATGCTCAAGCAGACGGAGAGGTCGCAGGCCGTATCCCGCAGCGCAAGCCCGCCAACGATATTGATATAGATGTCCAGATTACCGAAAAAATAGCCCGCGCGCTTTTCCAGCACCGCAATGAGCAGATTCATGCGGTTATAGTCATAGCCGCTGCACGCCCGGCGCGGCGCGGGGAAATTGGTCTTGGTCACAAGGGCCTGGATCTCGCTCAGGATGGGGCGGCTGCCCTCCATCGTGCAGGCGACGCAGTTGCCGGAGACCCCCATCGGGCGGCCCTCCAGCAGCATCTGCGAGGGATTCTCGACCTCCTCAAGGCCCTGCCCCGTCATATCGAACATGCCCAGCTCATTGGTGGAGCCGTAGCGGTTCTTGGCCGCGCGCAGGATGCGGTAGGGCAGCATCTTGTCGCCCTCAAAGTAGAGCACGGTGTCCACGATATGCTCCATGACCTTGGGGCCTGCGATCGCGCCGTCCTTGTTCACATGGCCCACGATAAACATGGGGATCTCCTGCTTTTTGGCGACTGCCAGCAGCCGGGCGGCGCTCTCCTTGACCTGGCTCACCGTACCGGAGGAGGACGCCACATCCATGCAGCGCATCGTCTGGATGGAATCGATGACGACCAGCTCCGGCTTGTCCCGCTCGATCAGACCGCAGATCTCGTCCACATTGTTCTCGGCCACCAGATAGATATTCTCCTGCGGCACTCTGAGCCGGGTGGCCCGCAGCTTGACCTGACGGACCGACTCCTCGCCCGTGATATACAGCACCGTGTGCTCGTTGGAGATGGCGCCGCAGAGCTGCAGCAGCATCGTGGATTTGCCCACGCCCGGCTCACCGCTGAGCAGCACCACACCGCCCAGCACGATGCCTCCGCCCAGCACACGGTCCAGTTCGGAGATGCCGGTCAGGATGCGGCTTTTTTCTTCGGTGGTGCTGATATCCGCCAGCCGCCGGGCGTTCAGCGAGGTGACGCCCTCGGCGCGCGGCGCAGCCGCCGCCTTCCCGCCGGAAAGACCTGATTTGGGGGCCTCGGAGACCACATCTTCGTTCATGGTGTTCCAGCTCCCGCAGCTGGGGCAGCGGCCCATCCAGCGCGGGCTGGTCTCGCCGCAGTTGGAACAGACGTAGATCGTTTTGAGCTTCGGTTCTTTCATCTCAGGCTCCTTTCAGCGGCGTTCTGAGGCGTTTGCAACGGGTCCTGGCTTTATTTTGTCTGGTCATCGGGTGCGGGAGCGTCCTCTGCTTTTTCCACCAGCTCATTCAGATCAAATTCATATTTCGTATGGCAGAAATGGCAGACGACCTCACAATGGGGGTCCTCATCGCGCAGCTTTTCCAGCTCCCGCCGCCCAAGGCTCAGCAGCATCTCTTCTGTGCGCTCGCGGCTGCAATCGCACTGATACCGTACGGTGCGCTCGTCCAGCACCTCGGGCGAGAAGCCCGCCATCGCCAGCTCCATCATGTCGCGCGGGGTCTTTCCGGTGCGCAGCAGCTCGGTGACAGAAGGCATCGCGGCGATGTTCTGTTCCAGACGGGTGATCTCGGCGTCTGTGGCGCCGGGCAGGAGCTGGAGCAGATAGCCGCCTGCGCACAGGATCGACAGGTCCTTGTCCACCAGAACGCCCAAAGCGCAGACCGTGGGCACCTGCTCACTGTACGCATAGTATGCGGTGATATCCTCAGCGATCTCGCCGGAGACCAGCGGGACCTGACCGATGGTCGGTTCCTTTTGGAGGCTGTTGTCCCGGATGACGGTCAGAACGCCGTCCTTTCCGACCGCGCCGCCCACATCGAGGTGGCCGTCCGCACGGGGCGGCAGCTCCACCAGCGGGTGGTCGATGCAGCCCTTGACGTTGCCCGTTCCATCGGTGCAGGCGATGACGAGGCCCGCCGGGCCGCCGCCCGAGACGCGCAGCGTCACGGTGTCCCGTGCATCCTTGAGCATCGCTCCCATCAGGGACGCTCCGGTCAGCAGGCGGCCCAGTGCTGCGCTGCAGGTGGCGCTGGTCTTGTGCAGGCGCTCGGCCTCGCGCACGATATCGGTGGAATCCACACCGCAGAACACGACGCCGCCGTTTTCGGACAGACCGCGGATCAGATCAGCCATGATGTTCTCCCTCCAGTTGTGTATACTGCTTGACGGCACAGAAGAAATAACGTTCGCTCGTATCGGTCAGAGGGCCAAAGCTCTCGCCGTCACAGACGCTCTCCAGTGCAAAGCCGTGCCGTTCCAGCGCGGCGCGGATCTCGTCCAGCGGATAGGTGTATTCATAAAATCGCTCCTGGAACTGCTCGCCCGTCTCCCGGTAGTCGATGTCGATGGAGATCTCCACGCGGCGGTCCTCCGCGCTGTAGTGGTTGCGCCAGACACAGCGCGCATCCTCTTCCTCAAAGGTGAACACATGGTCCGCCAGCACGTTCTGGTGCTTATAGGGCGTGTTCATATCAAAGAGCAGGACACCGCCTTTTTCCATGAAAAAGCCTGCGTTCCCGATCACCCTGTCCAGGTCGGCGATATGGTTGAAGGTGTCGAAAGTCGCGACCGCGCCGCGGATGGTGCCGTAGAGGTCCAGCCGGAGCAG
>JBJERT010000175.1:14883-21786 GCA_051882435.1 Faecalibacterium sp. | reverse complement strand
GTTCAGCAGACCGCGCCGGTCTGGGGCTTCTCGGCAGCGGGCGGCACCAGAGCAGCCTCGGCGGGCTTTTCTTTCTTGGTGCGGGTGCGCCGCGCAGATGATGCAGCGTTCGGCTTGAGCAGCGCGGCATTCAGCACCTGCGCCAGAGTGCTCATGGGCAGGAACTGGAGATTCTTTTTCACTTCGTCGTCTACCTCATAGAGGTCTGGCTCATTGTCCTTGGGGATGAGCACGGTTTTCATACCTTCGCGGTAGGCCGCCATGCTCTTTTCCCGCAGTCCGCCGATGGGCAGGACGTTGCCGTGCAGCGTGATCTCGCCGGTCATGGCGACGTCGCCGCGCACCGGCATGCCGGACAGGCAGGAGACCAGCGCGGTGGTCAGCGTCACACCGGCCGACGGGCCGTCCTTCGGCACAGCGCCTTCAGGGGCATGGATATGCAGGTCGCATTTCTTGAGCCGTTCGGGGTCGATGCCGTATTCCGCCGCATGGACGCGGACATAGGTCACGGCAAGCTGGGCGCTCTCCTTCATCACGTCGCCGAGCGAACCCGTGACCGTGATCTTTCCGCTGCCGTTGTCCATGACCTGCACCTCGATGGGCAGCGTCTCGCCGCCCACACTGGTCCAGGCCAGACCATTGGCGATGCCCACCGCGTTGGTGCGGTTGAGGAACTCGGGCTTGACCTTGCGCGGGCCAAGCAGTTCTTCCAGCATCGCGCCGGTGACCGAAACGCTCTCGGTCTCCCCTGCCGCGATCTTCCGGGCGCACTTGCGCAGCACGCTGGTGATGGTCCGCTCCAGATTGCGCACACCGGCCTCGCGGGTATAGCCGTCGATGAGGCCGTACAGTGCGCTCTGGGAAAGCGTGACCTTTCCGGTCAGGCCGCAGGCCTTGAGCTGCTTGGGCAGCAGATGGCGGCGGGCGATCTGGTACTTTTCCACGCGGGTATAGCTGGGCAGTTCGATGATATCCATACGGTCGCGCAGCGGGCCGGGGATGGCGTTCAGGTCGTTGGCGGTGGTGATAAAGAGCACATGGCTCAGGTCAAAGGGGATATCCAGGAAATGGTCGTGGAAGGTGCTGTTCTGTTCCGGGTCCAGCGCCTCCAGCAGCGCCGCCGCCGGGTCGCCGCGGAAGTCGCCCGCCAGCTTGTCGATCTCGTCCAGCAGCATCAGGGGATTGGAGGACTTGGCGGAGATCATGGCGCTGATGATCTTGCCCGGCATCGCGCCGATATAGGTGCGGCGGTGGCCCCGGATCTCGGCCTCATCCCGCACGCCGCCCAGGCTCAGCCGCACATATTTGCGGCCCAGGCTCTCGGCGATGGAGCGCGCGATGCTGGTCTTGCCCACGCCCGGAGGGCCGACCAGGCAGATGATCTGCGCTTTGATATCCGGCGCGAGCTTGCGCACCGCCAGCGTTTCGAGGATGCGGTCCTTGACCTTGGTCAGGCCGTAGTGGTCGCGGTCCAGGATCTGCTGCGCCCGCGCGATATCCAGATCATCCACCGTGGAGGTATTCCAGGGCAGGTCCAGACAGGTATCCAGATAGGTGCGGATGACCGTTGCTTCCTGATTGCTGCCCTGCATCTTGGACAGGCGGTCCACCTCTTTGAGCAGCTTCTTTTCGCTGTCCTCAGCGAGGTGCAGCTCGGTGATGCGGCGGCGGTACTCGTCCGCCTCGGCGTGGGTGTCGTCGCCTTCGCCCAGCTCGTCGCTGATGACATGGAGCTGCTCGTGGAGGTAATAGTCGCGCTGGTTTTTGTCCATCGACTCATTGACCTTGTCCGCGATCTCCTTTTCGATGCGCAGGATCTGGCATTCTCGGCGCAGCATCTCGATCAACCGCTGCAGGCGGCCCGCCAGCGTGCTCTCGTTCATCACAGACTGCTTGTCCTCATAGCGGAACAGCAGGTTCGCGGGGATGTACTCGCTCAGAAAGACCGGGTCGTCGCTGGACACGATGGAAAAGACGACGTCCTTGGCCAGCCGCGGGTTCATGCCCAGATACTCGTCAAAGCAGCTCTTGAGTCCGCGGAGCAGCGCTTCCAGTTCCACGCTGTCCTCCGCCTTGGCGCCGCGCACCGGAGCCGGACGGATGGTAGAGAGCAGAAAGTCTCCCCCGGCGTCTAGTTCTGTCAGCTTTGCGCGGTATTTGCCCTCGACCAGAACCTTGACCAGCTCGTCCGAGACGCGCAGCACCTGCTTGACCTCCGCGACGACGCCGTATTCATACAGGTCCTCCGCGGACGGATCGTCGGTATCCATCTCCTTCTGGGTCACAAGGAATACGTTGGAGTTATTTGCCATGGCCCATTCTACAGCGGCGATGCTCTTTTCCCGCCCGACCTCAAAATGCACGAGGTTGTTCGGGAACACCACAAGCCCCCGCAGGGCAATGGTCGGCAGATGCAGCTCACGGCGCTCCACCTTGATGGTAACTTTTTCAGACATGATGCAAACCTCCCGGCTGTCTGCGGGCCGCAGCGGCGGCAGACAGCCACTTTTCATGGGTCCTCTATGCGGGCTTGTTCCAGCCCTCCATCCAGCACAGCCGGGGACCCGGCAGTGCGCTGGAAGATCTTGTTCGGCACGCCCCGGACGGGGCTGACCCCTATTATACTGTACGCGGTTCCAAATAGCAACCGGGCGCACAGGGAGCGGGGGTTTTGTTCCTTTTTGAAAAAAGGAACCGAAAAACTTTTTACTGGCAAAACGCTTTCGCGTTTTGCAGAGGGTTTTAGGGCAGACGTCATGCGGGCGGGCACCTTTTGCGCGCTCCCGCGCGCTGGGGCTGCGCCCCCACGGATGATGCCGGCTGTGCGGGTATGATGTGTATTATTTCAGAAGGCGACCGCGGATGCAACTGCATTTTGCAGGAAATGTGTGATTCCTTATCGCTTATCCATCGCGGTTCTCGTGGGTATTGAAGCCCAGCCGTCCCAGTGCGGGCAGCAGCGCCCTCAGCGTGATGGAGGTGAGCGCCCCCATAACGAGGCCCAGCACCAGCATGACGGGTGCGTAATACAGCGAGAGTTTGGAGGACAATATCACGCCTGCCCCCAGCAGTTGGCCGATATTATGCGCCAGCGCGCCGCACACCGAAAGGATAAACCAGGTAGGCCGGAGCGGCAGCACATAATACAGCAGCCACATGACCAGCAGCGAAAGCATCCCTCCGCAAAAGGAGAGGAAGCCCGCCGTCCAGCCGGACACCAGAAACACGAACAGAGCCTTGAGCACATCCAGCACAAGAGCCTGCCGGGGGCCCATAAAGAACAGCGCATACATCACGACGATGTTGGCAAGGCCCAGCTTCATGCCGGGCAGCAGCCCCGGGATGACCAGAGTTCCCTCGACGAAGGACAGTGCCATCGCCAGCGCGAACAGCAGACCGGAAAGCGCGACCTTCCTTGTTTTCTCATAGCTTCGGCTTTTTCGCTGCATCTGTATGCCCTCCCTTTCCTCTTATGTCACTCGGCCCCGGTCAGAGCCTGTTCAAATTTTTCCTGTTCCTCCACGGCGGCCTCCCAGGCGGCGAACAGCTCCTCCTGATGGAAGCGCAGGTCCGACAGCTCATCGCTCTTCTCGCGCAGCAGCGCAGGATCGTTGTAGACCTCCGGGGAGTTGATCTCGTTTTCCAGTTCGACTTCTCGTGCTCCGCAGGATTCCATTTCGTCTTCGCATGCCTTGATCCGGGCGCGCAGCTCCGCACGGCGGCGGCGCTGTTCTTTGCCGTAGCCGACTTTTCCTGACTCGGCGGGCTTTTCTGCGGCAGGTACCGGGGCCGCACGCCCCATCAGTGCGTCGTAGCTGGGATAGAGCGTTGCCTTCCCATCTTCCAGATAAAGGATAGGGCAGGCAAGGCTGTTCATCAGGTGGCGGTCGTGCGTGACCAGCAGCAGCGTACCGGTGTAGGCCATCAATGCCTCGGTCAGGTTCTCGCGAGTATAGATATCCAGATGGTTGGTCGGCTCATCCAGGAACAGCAGATTGGGCCGTTCTAGCACGATCTCCGCGAAACGCAGCCGTGCCAGCTCGCCGCCGGACAGGCTCTCGCAGGGCTTGAACACCGTTTCGCCGCGGAAGCCCAGCCGCGCCAGATGGCTGCGGACCTCCAGCTCGGTCATGCGGGGATATTTGTTCCAGATCACATCGATGACCCGCCCCGCGCCGATGCGGTTCTGCTGCTGCGCAAAGATACTGGGCCGCGCGCCGGTCCCCAAACGCACCATGCCGCCGGAGGGACGGCGTTTTCCGTCCAGCACCTGCATCAGGGTGGACTTGCCCGCGCCGTTCGGCCCGGCGATAACCAGCCGCTCGCCGCGGTGGACGACATGGGTGAACGGTTCCAGCAGCACCCGGTCGCCGATGCGAATGGTCAGATTTTTGAGCAGGACCAGTTCGTTCCATGGCTCCACATCATATTCAAAGCGGAACTTGAGCTGATTCGTCTCGTCCCGCGGCGCTTCGGTGATCTCCAGTTTTTCCAGCTGCTTGCGGCGGCTCTGCGCCATTTTGGTCGTGGAAGCGCGCACAAGGTTGCGTTCCACATAATCCTGCAATTTTTCTGCCAGAGCCACATCGGCGTCGTGCTGTTTCTGGCGCAGCGCGTCGGCGGCCTCCTTCTGGGGCAGATACGCGGAGAAATTGCCCTTATAGGCCGTCATGGTCTGGAACGAGACCTCCCAGATCCGGGTGCAGATGTTATCCAGGAAATAGCGGTCATGGCTCACCACCAGCACCGCGCCGGGGTAGGTCTTGAGATAGCTTTCCAGCCACTCCATCGTGGCGAAGTCCAGATGGTTGGTCGGCTCATCCAGGATCAGCACGTCCGGCTTTTCCAGCAGGAGCCTGGCCAGCCGCAGACGGGTCAGCTCGCCGCCCGAGAGCACCCCCACGCTCTTGGTCCAGGTGTCCTGTGCGAACCCCATGCCGGACAGCACCTTTTTGATGTTGACATCCATATGGTAGCCATCCGCGGCATCCACAATGTTTTGCAGCGCATCGTGCTGTGTCAGGAGGGCATCGTCCTCCGGGTGGGCAGCCATCTTTTTTTCCAGGATCTGCATCTGCGCCATGGCGTCCAGCACAGGAGCGAAGGTATCGCGCATCGCGCCGTAAAGGTCCATTGTGGGGTCAAGGCGGGCGTTCTGCTCCAGATAGCCCAGTGTCACGCCATGGGTCACGCTGAACTCGCCGTCATGATCCGCGTACTCCCCGGTCAGGATCTTCAGCAGCGTCGTCTTGCCCGCACCATTCTGGCCCACGATGCCGATGCGGTCCTCCCGCTCGACACTGGCGGTGATATCATGCAGCACGACCTTTTCGCCGAAGCTCTTCCCCAGTTTTTCAAAGTGAATCAGCATTTTCCTTTTTCCTCATCCAAAGCCGACATTGCGGGCCGTTTTACTGCTGATGGCGGCGGTTCTTCAGGCCGATATTCGCCAGTTCTTCCGGCTCCATGACCAGCGGATACAGCTCCTCCAGCGCGGCGATCTCGTAATCCGGGCAGACCCGGCCGGGGTTCTCCGCATGGTTCGGATTGAACCAGCAGGTATCCAGACCGGCGTTGATGCCGCCCTGCACATCGCTGCTCAGGCTGTCGCCTACCACCAGCACATGCTCCCGGTTCTCCACCCCCAGCGCCCGCAGCGCCGCGTCAAAGAGCTTGCGGTTCGGCTTTTCGCTGTCCAGTTTTTCCGAAACGAACACATCCTCCATATAGCGGAGGACCCCCGATTCCGCCACGCGGCGGGTCTGCACCCGTTCAAATCCGTTCGTCACGATCGCCAGCGTCGCCACTTCCGAAAGCTCGTTCAGGACCTCCAGCACGCCGCCGGGCATCAGGTCCGGGTGGCTGGCAAGGCGGTCCAGATAAAAGCGGTTCATCTCTGCGCCGTTGCCCGCTGCGCCCACCGCCTTCAGAAAGCGGGTAAAGCGCTCGTTCATGAGCTTCTCGCGGCGGATCTGGCCTTTTTCGAGCTGCTGCCACAGAGCCGTGTTGATCTCCCGGTAGGTCTGCACTGTCTGAGCGTCCGGCTCGATGCCATAGTTGGTCAGCGTTTCCGCCAGAGCCTTGCTTTCTGCCGCGTCAAAATCCAAAAGCGTATTATCCGCATCGAATAAAATACAATAATATTTTGCCATGGTCCGATCCCTCTTTCCGTTTCTCCGGCGGCCCGGCCCGGGCTGACGGAGAGACAACAAGGAGAAGCCAGCCCCGCCCCGGCAGAGCTGGCCTCCCGTCATTCCAAAATCATTTCATACGTTTCATCGTCTGTTTGCTCCGGCTGATTCTCCAGGCACTGACTGGTCGGTTCCGGTGTGCAGGGGCGGAGGCAGCATTTCTGCATTTCCTCCTCCGTCACGCCGTTCTCCACATTTTCCCAGTCCATCTCGAAGTAATCCACGCTTCCGTCGGTGACATCATCCACCCCCGGCAGACCGGGCACGAGCGGCGGTTCCTCATAAAAGATCATCGCACTGGCCTCCTCTCCCGCCAGCCTATGCGGTCTGCCGGGAAAAGGTGCAGCGGAGCGGTTCAGTCCTGCTCTTTGCTTTCCGAAGTGCTTTCCGCTTTGGACGAGCTTGCAGAAGAAGTCTCTTTTGCGGAAGAGCTGCTTTCCGGCTTGGAGGAAGCGCTCTCTGCGGCGTTCTCTTTGGAGGATGCCGAGCTGGCCGAGCTGGCGGAAGAGCTTGCTTTGGAAGAAGAACTGCTCTCTGTCTTGGAAGAAGCGCTCTCTGCGGCGTTTTCTTTAGAGGATGCCGAGCTGGCCGAACTTGCGGAAGAACTGGGCTTGGAGGACGCAGCCTCTTTTGAGGAAGAGCTGCTTTCTGTCTTGGAAGAGGCGCTCTCTTTGGAGCCGGATTCCTCTTCCGGCTTCGAGCTGCTGGAAGA
>JBJERT010000175.1:0-14783 GCA_051882435.1 Faecalibacterium sp. | reverse complement strand
GAGCTGCTGGAGCTTCCCGAGCTGCTGCCCGAAGAAGGCTCCGAGCTGACGCCGCTGCCGATCCGGATCGTCAGGGTGTTGCTCGTCACGGTACAGTCATTGTAAGTGACCGTGGCGTAGACCTTATAGGTCTCGTTCAGCATCGCGGAGGTGATCGAGATGGTGATGTTCGGATGCCCCGCGGCCTCCTTGATCTCCTCTCCGTTGGCGTACCAGCGGATGCTGTCCGCGGTGGCGTATTTGCCTTTCACGGTGGCTTTGAAGGAATAATAGGTGTTCAGAAAGCCGCTGCCGGAGCTGGAGATCTGGACAGAGGCGGTTGCGAACACCGCTGTAACGTCCAGATTCTGTTTGAAGCCCGTGTCTGTACGGGTGCGGCTGGTCACGCCGTCGCTCCATTTGACGAACACATAGCCCTCATCCGGGACAGCCGTCACGGTAAAGGACTGGTCCGCGCCGGTCACGCCGTAGACCAGCGAGGTCTTGCCCGTATCCTTGCCGCAGCTCAGTGTTCCGCCGGTCTTTTTCTCGACCTGATAGCGCGCTTCATACTGCACAGAAGACTCTGTCGTTTGGGAGCTGCTGGGTGCCTGCACGGCCGAGCTGGGATTCGAGCTGTATTCCAGAGTCCGGGTAGGGATGCCGTTGGTGTCCGGGCGGCGGTCCTCTGTGAGATAGGCGTGGGTGCGCAGATAATTGAGCATGGCCTTGAGACCGCTGCTCTTCAGATGGATGTCGCCGCTGGTAAAATAATCCGCCCGGCCATAGCCGCTCTCATCCTTGAGCGCCTCGGCCGTGTTGAGGAACTTGAGGTCCATCTGCTCACACAGACCCAGCAGCGCCATGTTGAAGTCGTCGATCCGGGATTGATCCATGTTCGGATAGGTCGAGTGATCGGCCGGGATCGGCGGGACTGTGTTGATGATGATATCGGTATAGGGATAGCTGGACTGGACCGCCTGAACGAACGCCGTGTAATGCCCGATAAGTTCTTCTACCGACATCCCGTTATCATTGGTGCCCAGCGTAATGACGACCCGGCGGGGCTTCATCATGGCGACCGCCTGCGCGATGGTGTAATGGTTCGTATCCTTTTTGAAGGTGACGAGCGGCTCATTCAGCGCCGCTTGAAGGCCGATCCCTTCCCTGGCACAGAATTGCTGCAGCGAGATCAGACCGTTGTTATATAAACGCACGGTGTTGGAATCGCCAAGGAACAGGGTCTCGGCAAGATAGCTCTCCCCCGCGTCAGCGGTCTCCGGCAGCAGCGCACTGGAGGTCTCGTTGATCTGGTAATACTCGGACAAGTTTTCGCTGGCGGGCGGGGTCTCTTCCTCCACCACAGGCGGCGGAGCCGGCGTTTCCTTGCCGCGCCGCAGGAAGGTCCATGTGATGGTGGTCGTGAGAAGCACCGCCAACGCACAGGCTGTACAGACCCAAATGGCCTGCTTCTGCAGCGGTGTGAGCGGCTGCTTTTCAGCGGGTGTATTTCGATTCATAGTAATTTCACCATTTGCTCCGAAAATTTGATGGCGGAGCCTGCACAGGCTCCTGTGTGCCGGAACGGCTTCCCCCTTAAAGCGCGGGGACGTTCAGCAGCTGATCCGCAAGGTCGGCGCAGCTCTCCGCAAAAAGGACCGGGCCAAACGGCTCCAGCTCCTCGCGGCTCCCATATCCGTACAGCACCGCGGCGGCATCCAGACCGCAATCTGCCGCGCCGCGCATATCGTCGCTGCGGTCTCCGACCATCAGCACCCGCCTGCCCCGAAGCGCAGGCTGCGCCAGAACATGGCGGACGACAGCGGTCTTGGTATCGCGGGAACCATCCATCGACGCGCCTCCGATAAAATCGAACCAGCGGGCCAGCCCCTGCTCCTGCAGGATCGGCGTGACCACCGCTGTCGGCTTAGAGGTCGCGGTACAAAGCAGAAGCCCAGCCTCATGCAGACGGCTCAGCATCTCGGCCGCGCCGGGATAAGGCGCGCACTGGTGGCTGCCGCGGACTGCATAGCTGACGCGGTACAGCTCGGTGGCGCGCTCGATCTGCGCCGGGTCGGGATAATGCTCCCCAAAGCTCTTGCGCAGCGGCGGGCCAAGATAGCGGCGCAGGTCGATGTCCGCGGGGTCGGTGCCCATCGCACGGAATGTTTCCGCAAGCGTGCTGAGGATGCCGGGGGCCGAGTCAATAAGCGTCCCGTCCACATCGAACAGGATGGCGTCGTAGTGCTGCAAAGCGCGATCTCCTCTCTTTTACCCAGATACGTTATATAGTATAGCACAGTTTGCGCCGCTCAGCAATTCCAACAAATAGTTTTTATACATTTTATACATTTCAGTCACTGAATCTCAACAAAAAAGCCTGCCCGGCAAACCGGGCAGGCGGGGAAAAGGGCGTTTACTGGGTGTCAGAGCAGTCGTTGTCGTTGCAGGGCGGCATGCAGTACAGGTTGTTGGAGACGAACTCCAGCTTATCCTTGAGCACCAGCTCCAGGTTCGCGACGGCATGGACCATATTGGTCGCAGAATCGTTGACTTCCAGCAGCTTGCAGAGATCCAGCTCCTCCATGCTCAGGGCCATTTTCATCTTCTGGCTCTCGGCGCAGAGGATATAGCTGAGCGCGCTCTCCTGAAGGGCGATGCTCTCCAGCAGATCCACAACGACCTGATCCATACAGGTCTTGGGCAGGGCTGGACAATTCAGGGTCTGGTTATTGGTCGACATAGACGGATCATCCTTTCTCTCCTTGTAGGGCTTCGGGCAATCCATCCTATGCCTGTACCGGCGTCAGTGTTCCATCAAGGTGCGGCCGAGTCCGGCTCCTGACGGGCACGGGTCTTTTCGATGATATCGCGATAACCGCCGGAACCATACTGGATGCAGCGATTGATGCGGCTGATGGTCGCGGTGGAGATCTCTACCGCTTTGACGATCTGGTCATATGTGCTGCCGTCGAGCAGGAGCTTGGCTGCCTGAAGGCGCTGGGCCATATCTGAAATTTCCTTGACTGTGCAAAGGTCCTCAAAAAAAGCATAGCATTCTTCCCGGGTCTCCAGGCTGAGGATCGCATCAAACAGTGCGTCTGTCGTCTCGTTCCGTCTGGGGTTTCGTTCTGCCATAGCTGCCTCCTGTGCCGCTGTTCCTTCGGTCGATCGATACGATAACACTTTAGCACACGAAAGCGCAGAAGTCAAGAGCCATCACAGACCTGCCATGTTCTGCACAAAAACGACGCCGCAGACAGGCGATGGAGCGCTATCCTTACAGGACGTTCCGGGCCTCCCATGTGTGCAGCACCTCAAGCTGCTCCGGGGTATGGAACCAGTGCTCTCCCTGTTCCATGATCGTCAGCTCTGCGCCGCTGTTCCGGCAGAAGCGCTCTATCAGAGGCCGCGGCGTCAGCTCGTCTCGGCCCGCATACAGCACAGCGGTGTTGTGGTGCCAGCAAAGAGGATGCTGCCGCGCCCAGCACAGATAAGGCCAGGAAAGCGTCTCGCCGAACGCTGTGGGGATCTCCCCCGCCTGCTCCAGTTGTTCTTCGCTGACCTCCGCCCACTGCATCATGTTGTGAATGAGTGCGGGCATTTCGACGACCGGAGATACCAGAAGCGTCTTTTCCAGCCGGGCCTCCGGCAAAGCGAGCATCGACATCCATGCGCCGATACTGGTGGCTCGCAAGGAGACGGACGTCCATTTCGACGCCGCCCACGCATAGATCCGCTGGATCTCCGGCACCGTTGTCCACGGAAGAAGCCTTGTTCCGTCGCCTTTCCGCTCCCCGTGCTCCGGCAGGTCGAACGCAAGCACCTGATAGCCTGCCGGGCATGCCTGCGGAGCAAAATCCAGCGCCTCCTCCTTGCAGCCCAGCTTGCCGTGGACGTACAGGAACACCGCCCCGGAAGGCTCGCCGATGAGCAGCGCCGGGATCCCATATAAATTCAATGGTTCTGTTTTCATTGCAGATCACTCCCGAATCCTTCTGCAGCCTGAAAACCGAAAAGAGCCGCAGCCCCTTTTCCGGCGCTGCGGCTCCTGCTCAGATGCAGAAAATAAGAATTACTTCACCATGCTGGCGACTTCGGAAGCGAAGTCGTCAGAGCGCTTCTCCAGGCCCTCGCCCTTCTGGAAGCGGGTGAACTTGACGATCTTGATATCGCCGCCCAGCTCCTTGGCAGTCTTGGCGGTGTACTGCGCGACCGTCAGATCGCCGTCCTTGACGAACTCCTGATCGACCAGGCAGGCTTCCTTGAAGAACTTCTTGATCTTGCCCTCGATCATCTTCTGCTTCACAGCCTCAGGCTTGTTCGCAGTCTTGGGATCACCGGCCATCTGGACCAGCATGATCTCCTTCTCCTTGGCAACGACCTCAGCGGGGACAGAAGCCTCATCCACATAGCTGGGGTTCGCCGCGGCGACCTGCATGGCAATGTCCTTGCCATAGGCGGCAAACTCCGGCTTCGCGGCGACTTCCTCGGAAGTCTCGAAGCCGACCAGAATGCCGTGGGTGCCGCCGCCGTGGACGTAGGCAGAGCAGACGCCCTCGTAACGGACAAAACGGCGGATCTTGATGTTCTCCTTGATGACCAGGATCAGGTTCTTCAGCGCGTCGTCAACCGTGCCCTCGCCCATCTTGCAGCCCATCAGAGCCTCGACATCCGCGGGGTCCTGCTCCATGATGACCTTGGTAACGTCCTTGACAAATGCAACGAACTTGTC
Organism: Faecalibacterium sp.; assembly: GCA_051882435.1. Taxonomy (GTDB): domain Bacteria; phylum Bacillota; class Clostridia; order Oscillospirales; family Ruminococcaceae; genus Faecalibacterium. The sequence continues at coordinate 10,069 of JBJERT010000175.1, read as the reverse complement.
GTTCTTGGCGACGAAGTCGGTCTCGGCGTTGACCTCGACGACCACGCCCACCTTGCATTTGGGGCAGTAATCAGCGTAGACCATGCCCTCGGCGGCGATGCGGCCAGCCTTCTTGGCGGCAGTTGCCAGACCACGCTCACGCAGGATCTCGACAGCCTTTTCGAAGTTGCCGTCCGCCTCAGTCAGAGCCTTCTTGCACTCCATCATGCCGCAATCGGTCTGCTTGCGCAGTTCCATAACGTCCTTTGCAGAAATAGCCATTTTTCGTTTCTCCCTTACACGTTATCTCAAAGGTTCCTGGCGCAGAGATCAGGCGTTGGCGGCTTCCTCGACGGGAGCGGCCTCCTGATTGCCCTGCTTGCCCTCCAGAACGGCATCGGCCATGGCGCCGGCGATCAGCTTGACCGCACGGATGGCGTCGTCGTTGCCGGGGATGACCCAGTCGATCTCATCGGGGTTGCAGTTGGTATCGACGATCGCGACGATGGGGATGTGCAGCTTGCGGGCCTCGGAGACAGCGATGCGCTCCTTGTGGGGATCGACGATGAACAGGGCCTTGGGCAGGACCTTCATGTTCTTCACACCGCCCAGGTACTTGTCCAGCTTGGCCATCTCCAGCTCCAGCTTGGCGACTTCCTTCTTGGGCAGCAGATCGAAGGTGCCGTTCTCCTTCATCTTGGTCAGCTGATCCATGCGATCGATGCGCTTGCGGATGGTGCGGAAGTTGGTCAGCATGCCGCCCAGCCAGCGGGCGTTGACATAGTGCATGCCGCAGCGCAGAGCCTCGTCACGGATGGACTCCTGAGCCTGCTTCTTGGTGCCGACGAACAGGATATCGCCGCCGTCCGCTGCCACTTCCTTGACATAATTATAGGCTTCGTCCAGCTTCTTGACGGTCTTCTGCAGGTCGATGATATAAATACCGTTGCGCTCGGTGAAGATATACTTCGCCATCTTGGGGTTCCAGCGGCGGGTCTGGTGACCAAAGTGAACGCCTGCTTCGAGAAGCTGCTTCATAGAAACGACTGCCATAGTAAAAATACCTCCAAAATATTGTTTTGCCTCCGCACACCCTGATCCTGCGCCGTATCGGACGCCGCGGGACTGCCCTCCACCCGCAAAGGGGCACAAAAGGGCATAGTGATGCGTGTGTAATGCCTTGTTATGATAGCACAAAAACGGCGCAGTTGCAAGAGCTTTCTGCCGATTTTTACAAAAAAGAAGGGCCGTTTTTTCTGTTCTGCCCTGTTCCCCGCTTTGCCGGGCCTGCCCCCTCACACGGCGGAAGTTTGCAAAAACCAGGCCCGCCTTACCGCCTGCCCCATGCACGCAGCCGATCCCAGAAACCGGGTGCAGGCTGCTCGGAGGGCGGCAGCGAGGTGCGCACCAGCAATGCGTCCACGCCGATCTTTTCGATCTCCTGCCAGGAGATCGTCAGCGTCTCGTCCCGGCCCAGCAGCCCGAACAGCCGCGGCCGCCCCAGAAGCAGCAGGCTCTCGATCTGAGCCGTCTGCGGGTCAAGGACAAGATCATCCACCCTGCCGAGGCAGACGCCCTCACCCAACTGCACGACCTCTTTTGCGCAAAGCTCCCGGAACGTCATCGCTCTCCCCCTCCCTTTCCGTTACCACTGTATGCACGGCACCGCCCCGGCATGAAACGGATCCTCTGCATCGGCAGGGCCAGAGCTGGAAAAAGACTGGAAAACCGGCGGAGAGTTGTGCTATACTGGACAGGACGCGGACGCCGCGCCAGACTGAAAGATTCGAGGTCGGAAAAATGTATCGGAACATCCTATTTGATCTGGGCGGGGTCATGGTGGATTTTGACCCCAAAGATTATCTGGTAGAGCGCTTTTGCAACGCCGAAACCGAAGAACAGGTCTACCGGCTGACCTTTGGCAGCGAGGAATGGAAGCTGCTGGACGCAGGCGTGCTCTCCCGCCCGGAAGCCAACCGCCGGATGCTGGCGCATGCCGCAGAACAGGGCCGTGCCTTCGAGGTCCAGGGAGTGCTGGATGAGTGGACCCACATCCTGCGCCCGCGCCGCAGGATGCAGGAGCTGGTGCGCCGTCTCAAAAGCCATGGCTACTGCGTCTATTATCTGAGCAATATTTCGGAGGATGTTCTGGATCTTTTAATGGAGCGGGACTTGAAGGGTCTGTTCGATGGAGGGGTGGCCTCCTGCGAAGTCCACATCAACAAACCGGACCCGCGCATCTATCAGGCGCTTCTGGACAAATACGGCCTGCACGCCGACGAATGTGTTTTCATCGACGACCGGCGCGAAAACGTTCAGACCGCCATCGAACTGGGTCTTGCCGGATTTGAAATGAAGGACAGCGTCGGCACGCTGGTGCGCACCCTGGCCACCTCCGGCATCGCGCTGCGATAAAAACGCAAAAACACCCCGCCGCACGGTCCTGTGCGGCGGGGTGTTCGTTTGCAGAGCAGAAGGATTATTTCTTCTCGTAGCTCTGGCAATAGTGCGGCGTCTCGACCTGCTGTGAATTGCAGGTGCAGCGCTCGGTCACCTTGATCTGTGCGAGGTCACACTTGCAGCTCTCCACATTGTGGCGGCACTCGCAGACATCGCAGATAACACCCGTGTTTTCCATTTTTATCACCTCTTTGAGGTCAGTATGCCCAACCTGCGAGAGGTTATGCAGAGCGGGAAGCAAAGCCTTTCATCCAAGCATCTGCGGCAGCAGAAAGACCACATAAAGCACGGCGTACAGGACCGGCTGATGGAGCAGATAAATGAGCAGCGAGTGCCGCCCCAGCCACCCCAGAGGCGGGCAGAGCGAACGGCGCAGAGGCTCCATTCGCTGGCGTCCTACCAGAAAATGCAGGAAATATCCGGCCCAGAACCAGAAGATCCACGGCAGCAGCGGGTAGTAATCTGAGGAATAGAATCCTTCCGGGTAGAAGCCCAGATATGCCGTCAGGTAGTTCGCATAAAGCGGCTCCGGCAGCAGGAGCTTCCACGGCCCGATGCCCAGCCAGCCGGTGGAAACGGAATAGGTGAACGCAAAAAGCAGCAGGCTCACCGCCAGCCCCACGACAGGCGGGATGCGCCGCAGCCACGGCTCCAGCAGGGCGGTCAGGATCATCGCGCTGCCCAGCAGTGTGAGCACGCCGAACAGCACCTTTGCCGACGGTGTAAACAGCAGGGTCACCACAGAGACCAGTGCCCCGCCGCCAAACACGACGAACCCACGGCGAAGCATATGATGCCCCATCGGCGCACAGAAGCCGGACAGGCCGATAAAGATCAGCGCAATGCTTTTTTGCCAGACCGCGCCCTGCCATCCCAGATACCACCACTGGCCGAACCATACGCCAAACAAAAACAGGATGTCCCACATCCCGTGGTACAGGATCATGCTGATAAGGTCCAGCCCCCGCAGTTCATCCAGAAGATGATACCGCACCGACGGCTCCGCGGCCGTCTCTTCCGCATGGATACTCAAAAATAGTCCCTTCCTCTCATTTGATGTTACATGATGTATATCCTTCGCCCTCTGCCGGGAGAACGGGCTGAAGCAGAAGCACCTGTCCCTGTCTGCGCTGGGTCTGCGGCATAACAGAGAGGCACCATGCGCAGCCTCCCGGCCCGCGGAACGTCAATCCTTCCGGTACCGGTATGCCGTGTCTCTGGCGGTGCAGATACTCCGTCAATGCCGGCCGATCCTCGGGCAGCGCCAGTTCTTCGGCCAGAGTTTCGATCAGCCGGCTGCCGCTGTCCGCCGAGACCGGTGCAGCCAGATGCGGAAGCTCCCATTTCATCGCCGTGCATTCCCCTGTTTCCAGGTCCACGCGCAGCACGCCCTCAAACAACCGATAAACATTGTTCCGCTGGGCCGCATACGGCTCGCTGCGCTGTTGTGCACGGCGCTTGCGGATATTCTCCGTTCCCGCCTGAAACACGCAATAGGTGGATTTCCCCTTGAACTTCGCTTCATACAGCGCCGCATCCGCCAGCTCGATGCACTCGCTCACGGTATGCCCCGCCCCCCTGAGCTGGCAGACGCCTGCGCTGCAGCGCACCACCTGCCCATGCTCTCTGGAGGAAAGCTCCATCATCTCGCGGAAGATGCGGACTCTCCGGTGAAGCTCGTCCGCCGACTGTTCCCCCACGACAAGGAGAACAAATTCATCACCGCCGAACCGGCAGGCAATGTCCTGTTCCGCGCAGAGCATTTTGAGTGTCCGAGCGATCTCAATGATCCAAAAATCGCCGACGCTGTGCCCGTAAGTATCGTTGATGGACTTGAAATTGTCCACATCGAGAAACACCAGAGCCGCGCTGTCCGCCTCGGTCATGGCAGCAAGATGTTCTTCGATCCGCAGCAGGCCAAACGTTTTGTTCAGCAGCCCCGTCATGGCATCGTGCTCCGCCGCATGGCTGGCCTCCTCATAGGCGGTCTGGGAACGGTCCAGACGCTTGGAGACATCCAGCACATCAATGGCCAGCATGATCTGCGTAGACGCCACGATCGCCAGATTTTGCAGCGAAAGTCCATAGTGGATCGCCTGGATGCCTGTGGCGGCCAGAGGAAGAACAAAATAGGAGAGCATCCCCAGAAAGACCGCGCGCTCCAGGCGGGCGCGGTAGTGCAGCAGCAGCGTAAAACTGAGCAGGATGCCCGCCATCGCGATGATCTGCGTCCACGCATAAGCGCTTCCGCGGTGATAGCGGTTCTCTGCGTCAAAATAGTAGAACATCCCGTTGAACTGCGACGCGGTCAAAAGCAGGATCGCTGCCGCGCTGAGAGCGAAAGTTGCCTGACAGCGGCGGGGGATCCGTTCCCGTGGGCGGGAGACCGTACGCCAGAGATACAGCGAGAACAGGCTCATGTACAGATAATTCGTTAAAAAGACAATGAAGTTACTGATCCGAACCGCGTAGTATGCACTCCACCCCGGCTGACCGCGATAGGCCCAAGCAACCGAATCGCTTGCCAAAAGCACGATGCAGCACAGCTCCATCAGCAGCTTGAGCCGGCGGCTGGCCGGATCATGTGCGTTTGTGAACCACAGCCCACATGAAATGATAAAACAGAAAAAGATCCCCCATCCTTCAGCCGCGATATGCATGATTGCAACCGGCTCCAAAAAATCACCTTCCCTTTGCTTACCTCTATGGAAACGACGGTGCCAAACGCTGTGCGCCGGAAAACACCTGCCGATATATCTGGATCATTATAGCATATTTCCGGGATACATCAATCCATTCTCTCAATTTTTTTACAGAAACAGGATTCTTTTTTCATTTTTGTTTCACAGATGCATCCCAACAAAAATGCCCCGGTCTGGTTTGCCAGACCGGGGCAAAACTTAGATAACGGGAGTACCCTGAAGGTCTGATCAGACCTCAGTGTTGAAGTAACGCTTCAGCAGGCCCTCAAAGCCGCGGCCGTGACGAGCCTCGTCCTTCGCCATCTCGTGGACAGTGTCGTGGATCGCGTCCAGATTCAGAGCCTTCGCCTTCTTGGCCAGATCCATCTTGCCAGCGCAGGCGCCGCACTCAGCCTCAGCACGCATCATGAGGTTCTTCTTGGTGCTGTCGGTCACGACCTCGCCCAGCAGCTCGGCGAAACGGGAAGCGTGGTCGGCCTCCTCGTAAGCATAGCGCTTGTAAGCCTCAGCGATCTCGGGATAGCCCTCGCGCTCGGCGACGCGGGACATGGCCAGATACATGCCGACCTCGCTGCACTCGCCCTCGAAGTTGGCGCGCAGACCGTCAACGATATCCTGAGGAACGCCCTCAGCCTTGCCGATGCCAACGACGTGCTCGGTCACATAGGTATTGCCGCTCTTCTCAACAAAAGCGGAAGCGGGAGCCTTGCAGACGGGGCAAGCCTCGGGGATGGAACCCTCAGCGATATAACCACAAACAGTGCAGACATACTTCTTCATAACTGGTACCTCCATTTATTCCGGGGCCAGCAGAAGAGCTGGCCGGGTCTTTGATGCTATTATAACGAGGCGTACGCCAGTTAGTCAAGGATAACAGATAAGAATGATTCCTATTTAATAGTTTCTTTACACTTGCAGGCTGCCGCTGGCAGAAGCGTCGGCACCGTCGGCGGCATCGAACTCGTAGTCATTGCCGGGCAGGACAGCGTTGAGCAGGATGCCGACGATCGCGGCAATGGCCAGACCGGACAGGTTGATGGAAACGCCCGCGACCGCAAAGGTCAGGCCGCCCACAGAATTGAAGCCCAGCGCAGAGACCAGGATGACCGCAGCAACGATCAGATTGCGGCTGTTGGTGAAATCCACCCGGTTCTCGACCACGTTGCGCACACCGATAGCGGAGATCATGCCGTAGAGCACAAAGCTGATGCCGCCGATGATGCCGGTGGGGATGGTGTTGATGACCGCCTCGAACTTGGGGCTGAAGCTCAGCACGATGGCCAGACCCGCAGCAATGCGGATGACGCGCGGATCATAGATCTTGCTCAGCGCGAGAACGCCGGTGTTCTCGCCGTAGGTGGTGTTCGCCGGGCCGCCCAGCAGACCGGCCAGCGTCGTGGCCAGACCGTCACCCAGCAGAGTGCGGTTCAGACCCGGGTCATTGATATAGTTGTGGCCGACCGTGGCGCTGATCGCCGCGATATCGCCCACATGCTCCATCATCGTAGCCAGAGCAATGGGGATGATGGTGAACAGTGCGCTGATAAAGGCCGGGCTGCCGTCGATCGCAAACAGGCCCATGGCCTCCTTGTGCAGGGGCAGACCGAGCCATGCGGCCTCACGGATGGGTCCGAAGTCCACCGCGCCGGTCACCAGAGCGACCGCGTAGGATACGAGAACACCCAGCAGGATGGGCAGGATCTTGACCATGCCCTTGCCCCAGATGTTGCAGACCACCACCGTGCCCAGCGCCACGATCGCCAGCAGCCAGTTGGCCGAGCAGTTGGAGATGGCCGAAGGCGCCAGGATCAGGCCGATGGCGATGATGATGGGGCCGGTAACGACCGGCGGGAAGAACTTCATGATGCGCCGGATGCCGAAGGTGGAGATCAGCAGGCTGACCAGCAGATACAGCAGGCCGGAGAACGCGATGGCGGCGCAGGCATAGGGCAGCATCTCGGTGTTGGGGACCGTCAGGTTCCCGTTGGCGTCGGCCAGCATGGGCGCAACGATGGAAAAGCCGCCCAGATAGGCGAACGAGGAACCCAGGAACGCGGGCACCTTGCCCTTGGTGACCAGATGGAACAGCAGCGTGCCCAGACCGGCGCACAGCAGCGTGGTAGAAACGCTCAGGCCGGTGAGCAGCGGGACCAGCACCGTCGCGCCAAACATGGCGAACATGTGCTGGACACCGAGGACCATCATCTTGCCCGCGCCAAGCTGGCGCGCGTCATAGATGCCCTTGGAATAATCGATGGACTGATTCATGGATCTCTATTTCCTCCTCACTTGTGTGGCCCCAAAAAAAGAGGCATTGCCGCTTGAAAAGCAGCGATGCCTCTTGGGGAAAATAAATCTTCCGTTTGGAAAAAGCACGAAACGCCCGGTGCCGCAGGATCACGCTGTGCATGGTCTGTCTCCCCTTTCTCCAAAACTCTGTATAGTATAGCAGAACCTTCACGCTCCTGCAATGTCTTTCCACAAATTTGTCGGGTTCCACAAAATGACGAACGATCCAAGCATTTTTTCCGCCCGGAGCAACAGAACGCTTGAAAAAACGGCAAAGCTGCGCTACAATATTACCTATCCATTCCGTGGGTTATTCCGCAATGCAGCTCTGCACCATAATAAAAAGGAGTATTGTTATGATCTATCTGGACTATTCTGCCAACACGCCGGTGGACGAGGCGGTCCTGCGGCGATTCTGTGAAGTGGAACAGCGCTGCCTCGGCAACGCCAACTCCATACACCGGGCGGGCGCACAGGCGCGCGCAGAGCTGGAAAATGCGACCCTCTCGATCGCCCGGCTTCTTCACGCCCAGCCCGCAGAGGTCATTTATACTTCCGGTGCGAGCGAAGCGAACAACTTCGCGCTCAAGCGTCTGGCCGAGCTGGAACAACGCCACGGGATGCACCTTATCACGACTCCTTTGGAGCATTCTTCGGTGCGCGGAAGTCTGGAAGCACTGCAAAAACGCGGCTTCGAGGTCGAGCTGGCACGGCTGCGCCCCGACGGGAGCCTGGACCTTGAGGATCTGGGCCGCCGTCTGCGGCCAGATACGACACTGGTCGCAGTGTCGGCGGTAGACAGCGAACTGGGTGTCGTGCAGCCCATCGCGGAGCTGTCCGCCCTGCTGCATGCCTGCTGCCCTCATGCTCATCTCCATGTGGATGCGACGCAGGCCGTCGGAAAGATCCCCGTTTCCTTTGACGGCGCCGACACCATGAGCCTGACCGCGCATAAATTCTACGGCCTGAACGGCATCGGCCTGCTGCTCAAGCGCCGGCATCTGATGCTGGAACCGTTGATCCATGGAGGCCGCAGCGCTACGCCTTACCGGAGCGGGACGCCGACCGTGGCGCTCGCCGCCTCCATGGCTTTGGCGCTGGAACTGGCCGTCACGCATCAAGCGGAACGCACCCGGCAGGTCCGGCTCTCCAACCTCTATTTGCGCCAGGCGTTGAGCCGCCATCCTGATGTTCAATACAACAGCCCGGCGGGGGCGGTGCCGCACATCCTGAATCTGAGTGTAAAAGGAGTCAAAGGCACCGTCTTTCAGCGGGCCTTGGATGAACGCGGCGTCTGCGTGTCTGTGCGCTCCGCCTGCGCATCCGATGGCCAGCCCTCCCCTGCTGTTCTGGCGGTGACGGGAGACCGCCGCCGCGCGCTCTCCTCCTTTCGGGTCAGCCTGAGCCATCAAACCACACCGGAGGAGCTGGACTTTTTTCTGCGTACATTCGCAGAATGCCTGTCGTCCGTGGCCCACAGATGAGAAGCGGCTCTCAGCGGCTCTGCCTTTAACCGGAGGCGGATGCGGCTTCTTCTTTGCTCGGCAGCGGCACGACCTGATCCACCGTACAAAACGCATATCCTTCCTCCCGGAACCATGTAATGATCTCCGGCAGGGCTTCCGCGGTCGTGCGAGTGGTCGAAGAATCATGCATCAGCACAACGCACTGGTCCTGATCTTCCGCGCCGCGTATCACGTTGCGGGCAATCTGGGAAGCGCTGGGCTTACCGCCCACGGCGTCATCGGCGCAAACGTTCCAGTCCACCCATTGGCAGCCTTTTTGCTCGACCTGAGCCTTCAGCTCCTTCATCAGGTTTTTGCCTCCATACCGGCGGCTGACCGTGTTGGTACTGCCCCCCGGAAAGCGAAGGTAACGGATCGTCTCCACATCCACATAATCCGCGATCCGCTGCTTGAGCAGTGCGATGTCCTTCCAATAAGCCTCGGGGCTGCGATAAATATCGCTGTATTCATGCGATGCCGAATGCAGCGCGATCTGATGCCCCTGTGCCGCAGCCTCGGTGATCAGGGGCAGATATTTGTCATTATAGCCTGCCGCCACCACAAAAAAGGTCGCATGGACGCCCGCATCGTTCAGCGCCTGCAGTACGGCAGGCGTGGTTTTGCTGGGGCCATCGTCGAACGTCAGGCAGACCCAACGGTTGGGGGCAGATGCAGGCTCCGCTTTCGATGCGGCTTGGGACGAGGCTTTCTGCGGCGCCGAATCCGGCTCTGTCTGTAAAAAACCAGAGTCTGGTGCAGGGGTCAGGTCGCTCTGACGACACCCGACCACAGGACCGGAGTTGAACAACGCGCCCAATCCAAACCCGGCCACCGCCCCCACCAGCACAGCTATCGCTGTTCTGACCACACGCTGTACACATGGAGAGTGAAACAGCTCCATAGAAAAAACCTCCTTCGCATGCCGTTTTTTCCAAATCAGGTCCTGCTACAAAATATGAACGCAAAAAAATTCTATGAAGCGGGAAGAAAATACTTGACTTTCCAAGAAGGATATGGTACTATACTTGAGCAGTCCGCAAGACACAGATATGCGAGGGTGGCGGAACTGGCAGACGCGCACGTTTGAGGTGCGTGTGGGTAACCTTGGGGGTTCAAATCCCCTCCCTCGCACCA
>JBJERT010000174.1:0-5734 GCA_051882435.1 Faecalibacterium sp. | reverse complement strand
GATAGAGAGCGCATCCGGCGCTTTTCTATAAATCTTGCGGCGATAAAAACACAAACGCGGAGCTCTTTTCCGCAGAGATGGTAGGTAGTCCATCCGCACCGGGATACCGGTGCAAGTAACCCTCCCTCCTTGGGTCGTCCATTCGCCGCTGTCACCCATTGCATAAGGAGGAATTTGTCATGGAGACATCCTGTTCCGCACTGACCGTCTTTTTTGAAGCGCCCTTCTGGGTCGGTCTGTTTGAACGCAGGGAGGACCGGCGTCTGACCGTCTGCCGGGTCGTATTCGGCGCAGAGCCGCGCGACCCGGAGATCGCCGCCTTTATTCGGAAAGAGTATGCAAAGCTGCATTTCAGCCCGTCAGTCGACGCCCCGCTGAAGCCCGCGGCAGAAAATCCCAAGCGGCTCCAGCGGCAGATCGCGCGGCAGCTCCAGCAGCCCGCCCTGAGCACGAAAGCACAGGCCGCGCTCAAGCTCCAGCAGGAGCAGGGCAAGCTCGCACGTCAGGAGCGCTCCCGCGAGGAGAAGCGCGCCGAAGCGGAACGCCGTTTTGCCCTGAAACAGCAGCAGAAAAAAGACCGCCATCGTGGCCGCTGACCCGCCATGACGAAAAAAGCAGCATCTTCCGCCGGAGCCACAAGCTCCAAGCGGGGGTGCTGCTTTTTGTGTCAGGGCAAGGATGTTCGAGCGGGTCTTCTCCGGGTCCGGGGCTTCTATTTTCAAAACGGTTCTTCTTATTCGGCCCTTTCTGCTGTACCGAACCGCTGGCGGAACTCCCGCGGGGTACAGTTCTTAAATTCACGGAAGGTTCGGACGAAATAGCTGCTGTCTGAAAATCCGCATTCCGCACCGATCTCCCCCACGGACAGACAGGTGGTCAGCAACAGCTCGGCGGCGCGTTCGATGCGGCATTGCCTCACATAGCGGATCGGGGTCGTGCCCAGGAGCTGGCGAAAACTGCGCAGGCAGGCGCTTTCGCTCAGGCTCACATTGGCCGCGATCTGCTCCACGGTCAGCTCCTCGTCGGTGTGCTCCTCAATAAAGCGCAGCATCTGCTTCATGCGCGCGGCAGCCTCCTGTTCCCGGCGGGAGGCCCGCGCCGTCTGCACCGAACTGCGGGCGGCCAGGAGCCGAAGCGCCGCGCACAGATGATAGCGCGTCTCGTTCTCATAGCCGTCCGGCTCCACGCACACGGCCTTCCACGCGGCCCGCAGATGCTCCAGGGTCTGCGCCTGCCATGGCTCTGCTTCATCCAGAAAAAAGCAGGCCGGCGCCCCCGGCTGGAGCAGCGGACGGACCAGCGTGTGCCAGAACACACTATCCATGCTGCCCGCCAGCCGTGGATGGAACACGCCCGAGCGCAATACCACTGCACCCGGTGCGCCCGGTTCTGCCATATGCAGCGCTCCCGAGTTGACGAACACGCCCTGCCCCGGCCGCAGATGCAGGCGGGTGCTGTTGACGCCGACGCTCATCTCCCCTGTTTCCGCAAGGATATATTCAAAGTCGTCGTGCCAGTGCCACGGTACCGCTTCCCGCACCACATCCTCTTCATAGCACGCGATCGGAAACAGCGGTGTGCCGTGCGGCACAGTCTCTCGGCCCTGCCCCGTAATGATGCCGTCGCAGCTGGTCTCCAGTGCCATAGCCGGGTCTCCTTTTCTTTGTTTTCCTCATACAACAATCTCCCCCTTGTGCCGCAGCTCTGTCTACACAAGGGGGAGCATTCTCTGCTATTGCGTCTTTTCGGGCACCCTGTTACGGGGTCAGACGGTTCGGGCCGCGGAACAGGAATTCCGCTTCCTTGATGGGCAGGCCCACCAGCAGCATGGTCAGCCGGTCGATGCCCAGACCAAAGCCGCCGTGGGGCGGGCAACCGTACTGGAAGAACTCCAGATAGAACTTGACGTCCTGATCGAGTCCTTTTTCTTCCGCCTGCTTCTTCAGCACCTCATAGCGATGCTCACGCTGTGCGCCGGTCGTGATCTCCACACCGCGCCAGATGAGGTCATAGCCCTGCGGCACACCATTCTCGTCGCGCATATGGTAGAAGGCCCGCTTTTCGGCGCTGTAATCCGTCACAAAGAGGAACTCGTGGTCGTAATGCTTTTTGACCCACTCATAGCTCAGGCGCTCGGCATCGGTGGTCAGGTCGCCCTTTTCCGCGTCGTCTACCACATAGCCGAAGTCCTCCTCCAGCCCTTTGTACAGCTCGGCCAGCGTGACCACCGGGAACGGCGTTTTGGGCACGATGACCTCCTGCCCGAACAGCTCCCGGATCTGGTCGCCGTAGGCATCTTTGACGGCGGCCAGACCTGCCTGGAGCAGCTCCTCCTCCATCTTCATCACATCCCGGTAGGAAGTGATATAGCTGAACTCCAGATCGAAACCGGAAAACTCGGTCGCGTGCTTGCTGGTAAAGCTCTTTTCCGCGCGGAACACCGGTCCGGTCTCGAAAATGCGTTCAAAGCCTGCCGCCATTGCCATCTGCTTGTAGAACTGGGGGCTTTGGGCCAGATATGCCTTGCGGTCGAAATAATCCACCTCGAATACATCCGCGCCGCTCTCACTGGCCGCGCCGATGAGCTTGGGGGTGTGGATCTCGATAAAATTCCGATCCAGCAGGAACCTGCGCATCGCGTTGACAAAGCAGCTCTGCGCCTTGAACATGAGCTGGTTCTCGTCGGTGCGCAGATCGACCCAGCGGTAGTCGATGCGCTGGTCGATGCTGGAGCGTTCGACCGCCTTTTTCTTCTTGGTGGCGGCGATGGCCTTGCGGGCGATGGGCAGTGCGTCTGCAATGCTCTCCACCTCGATGGCGGAAGGATACATTTCGATGCCGCCCATCTTGACATAATCGTTCGCCACGACCTTGCCGGTGACCGTGATGACCGAGTCCGCCGTGAGCTGGTCGATGGTATCCACCAGCTCCGGGTGGTCTGCCTTTTCAATGGTGATCTGGAGCTTGCCGGTAATGTCCTTCAACACGATAAAGGCCATCGCCTTGCTGTTGCGCAAGTTCTCGATAAAGCCCTGGACCTTGACCGTTTCATTGATCGCGTTCTGTACCTCTGCAATATAGGTGCGTTTCATGGAGATCCTCCTTACGATGTCAGTCGTCTTTCCCATTATACTTCATTTTTCGGGGATTGCAACCCAAAAGTAGCAGTTTGGGCAGAGTTCAAAGCGCAGGCATCGATAAACCGCCGGTTCCCCCGTGCCCTGCCCCGCAAACCTCTTGCATTTTGCCGAGGGTGCTTTATAATAAGAGAGACACCGCCGCCCTCCGGCGGGCAGAAAGGAACCTACCATGATTTTTGTCCCCCTGATGCACTACTTCCAATGCAAAAATACATACAGCGGCAACGAACAGGGCATGCGCTACCGCCTTACACCCGGCAAGCGCAAAAGCCCCGGACCGGACGGCTCCGAAGTCGAGGAAAGTATCCTTACCGTAGATATCTGGCCCGACCCGTGGACGCTGGAATTTACCGACCCTTCCCTGCGGCGGCGGGAGGTCTTTCCCCTGAGCGAGGAAGGCCGTGCCGCGGCAGCGCAATGTCTGAACGACGCGTTTGCCGCCGAACCGGAGCGCTGGCAGGATTGCCCTTCTGCGCTGGACTGCGAGCCGTGGACTGCTCCTCCCAAGCCTGAGGACCCGCCGCAGAACGGATGACACAAACAAGGAGAGGTCATGATCTATAAACTGAAAGAGCGGAAGGGAGATACCATCCCTGTACCGCAGCTCGTTTTTTCCAAGCTGGGCATCGCCGAGGAATACAACGTCCGGGTAGCGCTTTATGTGCTGGCAACGGGCGTGACCGACCCGGACCAGATCTGCGCCGATCTCAAGCTGCGCAGCCGTATGAGCGCGGAAAGCGCTCTGGCTTTCTGGGCTGGTGCCGGGCTGCTGGAGCGCTATGACGAAAACGCCGCGCCCGGAGCAGAACCCAGCGCCCCTGCCCCCATGACCTGGGCAGAGATCGCCGCTGCCAGCCGCACCGACCCCATGATCTCCAGCCTGATCGACTGCGCGCAGACCAGCTTTGCGCGGACGCTGTCCCACAACGAGACAGAAAAACTGGTCAATCTGTATGTTCAGGAAGGCTTTGCGCCCGAAGCGGTGATGCTCTGCCTGGCTTACGTTTCCAGCAAGGGCAAGCGCACGATGGGCGCGGTGCTGCACGAGCTGAAGGTCTGGCGCGCTGAGGGCGTGGAAAGCGGTGAGCAGGCAGACGCGCACCTCAAGCTGCTGGCGACACGCGAAACACGCGAGCGGTACGTTGCCGGTCTGCTGGGCATCCCGGAAAGCGAGCTGACACTGGGCGGACGCAAGGCCATTGCCCGCTGGTACGAGGTCTATGGCTACGACGACGCCATGGTGCAGGAGGCTGCCGTGCAGGCCGGGCCAAAACGCGATCTGTGGTATTGGAACAGCGTCCTCAAGACCTGGAACGCCAAGGGACTGCGCACGATCCACGATGTGCGCGGCCCTGTGGCCACATCGGGCGCAAGCCGGAATCTCCGGGTGGACCGCGAGGCACCCAGCGGAAACGACTTCCTCAAAAACGCCGGGCAGCGCCGCCCGCTCAAAAAAAAGACCGAAACCCCCACCGGTCAATCCTAAGGAGGCCCCATGCGAACCAGAAACGAACTCTATCAGGCCGCGCGGCGCATCGTCGAGGCGCGGCGGCAGAGCGCCCGTGCCCGTGCCGAGGATGCCCGCCGTGAGGCCGAGGCCGCCATCCCCGCCCTGCGCCATGCAGAGGAGGAAGTGCGGGTGCGGGGCGTGCGCTGCGCACTGGCCGGAGCCGCCGGACAGGACCGTGTGGCGGCCAATGCTGCTCTGGCCGAAGCCAAACAGAAGCTGACCGCCCTGCTGGCCGGGAGCGGTCGTCCTGCCGACGCGCTGGAGCCGCGTTTTGCCTGCAAGCTCTGTCAGGATACCGGCGTAGTCGATGGACATACCTGCACCTGTGTGCGCCGGGAAATGCAGCGTCTGCGCCGGGAAGAGATCGAAACCCTGTCCAGCCTGTCCGTGTCCAGCTTTGATACCATGCGCCTGGATTATTACCCTGACCGGCCGGACCCCCAGTTGGGTGAGAGCATCCGCGCCCACATGGCCGGTTGTCTGCAGGACCTGCGCGGCTATGCGGAGGACTTCTCCCCTGCCGCCTGCGAAAGCCTGATGCTCATTGGCAACGCAGGACTGGGCAAGACCCACGCCGCGCTGGCTGTGGCGGGCATCGTGCTGGAACGCGGCTATGATGTCATTTATGTCTCCAGCCCGGATTTTTTCGCCAAGATCGAATCCCTGCACTTCGGCTCAGACCCCGCCGGAGAGGAGGAGACCCTGCTGCGCACCGCCAGCGCCGCCGACCTGCTCATTCTCGACGACCTAGGCACCGAGTTCAATTCCTCTTTTCTCATCACGACGCTGTACAGCCTGCTGAACAACCGTCTGGGTGCCAAGCTCCCCACTATCGTGACTACCAATATCACCGACGGTTCCCTGCTGGAAAAGCTCTATACCGAAAAAATATCCAGCCGCCTGTCCGCTTTCGTGCCTCTGTTGTTCGTGGGTGAGGATATCCGCGCCATCAAGGCCGCCGAGGGCGTATAACAGAAAATCCACAGGTCTGCCTCTCTTGGAAGAAGCACCCTGTGGGTTTTCTTTGCTCTTTTCCGACGGTGGGCGCAGCCCCCGCGCGCGGGAGCGCGCAAACCGGTGCCGC
>JBJERT010000173.1:0-5780 GCA_051882435.1 Faecalibacterium sp. | reverse complement strand
ATCTAACGCGTCTGCCAATTCCGCCATATCCGCTTATTCTGTTTTTGTTTCGGGCCGTTCGCCTCGGAACGATGGTAATTATACCACATCCGAAAAAAATGTCAAGCTGTTTGCCGGAAATTTTTTGACAAATTTTTCTGGAAAAGTTGATGCACTCCGCCTAGGGGAAAAAGCGCCAAAAAGCGGCGCGAGTATGGTACAATAAAAAATATTGCCGGGCACAGCCCGGACGAGATAACAAGGAATGGGGAAAGTGCGAATGTTCAATATTCTGATTTTTGCGCTGGGCGCAGGCATCATGTTTTTTCTGGCTGGGCGCAGCTTCTTCACCCGCACAAAACTGCGGAAAGAGGGGGAGACCGTGGCCGCAAGGGTAGTTGGGGTCGCGCAGGGGAGAGACAGCGCCGCCTATGTGCTGGAGTTCTCCACGGCAGGCGGAAGCCATCGCCTGCACTACCCCAAACCTCCCCGGGGCAAGGGCTTTGCAGTTGGCAGCACAGTCACGCTCCACTACGACCCGCAGGACCCCGAAAAGATGTACGTCGAAGGCGACAAAGCTGCGCTGGGCGCAGAGCTCGTCTATCTTGCGTTGGGCGCAGCGCTGCTGGCACTGCTGTTCGGCATGATCCAGTGGTAAGGAGGCTGCGCCATGAGATTGGAGCATTACGGCATGGCGGAGCCAGGAGACTGCCGGGTGGTATTCTCGGCCAGCGCAGAGGAGCTGGCACAGGCCGTGGCCGAGGAACGAGCGGCCCCGGACGCTCCGCGGGAAGAAGAGGACCTGATGACGGCGGCAGTCAACCGGGCCATTCTCGGCGGTTTCTCTCCGCTGCTGGAGGAAATGATGCGGCAGGGCGTTGTTCCGCTCAGTGACCCGGATTTTGAGCTGCTGGCCGTCAGCCCGGAGACCGGGTTCCGGGCGGGCGCGGAGTTTTTCTGCCTGCCGCCTCTGGAGCTGGGACGCTATACGGGCTTCACGCAGGCAGTCCGGCCGCGGCCCATTCGGAAGCTGACGATAGAACTGGAGATCAACCGCCGGTATGGCGATGCGGAGCGCGCGGCAGACGCCGAAGGAAAGCGTATCCTGCGGGAGCAGGTCACACGGGAGCTGTATCAGAAGCGCTGTGAGCAGGCCCGCAGACTGGCCGAGCAGGAGCTGCTGTTCCAACTGGGCGCAGAGGTGCGCGGCCCGCTGCCCAAGCAGCTTGTGGCGAGCAATTATTTTGCGGAGCAGCGGCAGTTCAATCTGCGCATGCAGGCGAATGGGATCAATTTTGACCAGTATCTGGCGGTACAGGGGCAGACGGTGGAGCAGTTCCGCGCGGCGCTGCACGCGCAGGCCGAGCAAAAACTGCGCAGCCGTTTGGGTCTGCTTCTGGTCGCTGACCGGGAAACGCTCTGGCCCTCGGACGAGGAGCTGACCGCCGCGCTGGCCCGGTGGGAAGAATCCCGCGACGGTGCGCGGACGTTCCCTGCCAACGACGCCCGAAAAATGCGCCAGAAGCTGGCTGCGGCCCGCGCGGCCGCGTTCGTTCTAGCTCATTCTGTGCTGACCCCGCCGCCTCAGGAGCCGGTCGTGGAGGAGGGAGCGTAGGAACGGGGATTTTGTTCCTTTTTTGAAAAAAAGGAACCGAAAAAACTTTTCACTGGCAAAACGCATCCGCGTTTTGCAAAAGGTTTTATGGAAGCCGGGAGTTGGGCGGGCACCTTTTGTGCGCTCCCGCGCGCTGGGGCTGCGCCCGGCAGCCGCAGGCTGGCAGCTCCCACCGATACCGCTGTGCGTACAAAAAATGCCCCTTTCCGCAAAGGCTCTCTGTCCTGCGGAAAGGGGCATTTCTGGCAATTCCATCAAATAGCGCGAGCGTACGGAAAGGACCGGGGCGTAGCCCCCGCGCGCGGGAGCGCGCAAACGCTGGCCACCGCCTGCCCTCCAAACCATCCCACCTCTGCAAACTGCGCGTATGCGCAGTTTGCCAGTAAAAAGTTTTTGCCCCGCTTTTTTCAAAAAGCGGGAAAACCCTCGTTCTATCCCTCCACTCCCTCGAACTGGCTGTTGTAGAGGTTGGCGTAAAATCCGCCCTGCGTCAGAAGGGTTTCGTGGCTGCCCTGTTCCACGACGCGGCCGTTGTTCATGACCAGGATAACGTCTGCCTCCCGGATGGTGGAGAGGCGGTGCGCCACGATAAAGCTGGTACGTCCCTGCATCATGCGGGCGAAAGCCGCCTGGATGCGCACTTCGGTGCGGGTGTCGATAGAGCTGGTCGCCTCGTCCAGGATCAGCATGGGGGGCAGGCAGAGCATCACGCGGGCGATGCACAGCAGCTGTTTCTGTCCCTGGCTGATGTTGCCTCCGTCCTCGGCGATGACCGTGTCGTAGCCCTGCGGCAGGCGCCGGATAAAGCTGTGCGCGTGCGCCGCTTTCGCCGCCGCAACGATCTCCTCGCCTGTGGCGTCTGGCTTGCCGTAGGCGATGTTCTCCCGCACCGTACCGGCGCGCAGCCATGTGTCCTGCAAGACCATTCCATAGCTGCGGCGCAGGGAGGCCCGGGTCACGTTCCGCACGTCCTCGCCCGCCACACGGATGCTGCCGCCATTCACATCATAGAACCGCATCAGCAGATTGATGAGCGTTGTCTTTCCGCAGCCGGTCGGCCCGACGATGGCGATGCGCTGGCCGGGCTTTACGTCCAGCGAAAAGTCCTCGATGAGCGGCCGGTCGGGCAGATAACGAAAAGAAACGTGGCTCAGCTCCACATGCCCGTCCGGCTGGAGCGCCGGAGCGCTGGGCACTTCGGGGACCTGGTCCTCCGCGTCCAGCAGTGCAAAGACCCGGGCCGCGCAGGCCAGCGCGTTTTGCAGCTCGGTGACGACCCCCGAGATTTCATTGAAGGGTTTGGTATACTGGTTCGCGTAGCTCAGGAACACGCTGAGCTGGCCGATGGTAATGCCGCCGCGCACCGCGTACAGCGCACCCACAAGCCCCACGCCTGCGTAAACGATATTGTTCACGAAGCGGGTGGCGGGATTGGTCAGGCTGGAGAAGAAGATGGCCTGAAGGCTCACATCCTTCAGCCGCTCATTGACCTCATCAAAGGCGGCCATGCTCTCGGCCTCGTGGCCGAAGGCCTGCACGACCTTCTGGCCCTCGATCATCTCGTTGACCAGAGCGGTCTGTTCGCCGCGCACCGCGCTCTGGCTCTGGAAATAGCGGTAGCTGTGCTTTGCGATAAAGCCAGCCACCACGAAGCTCAGCGGCGTGATACAGACCACCACCAGCGTGATGGGCACATTCTCCCGCAGCATGAACAGCAGTGTGCCCAGAATGGTCAGCACGCCGGAGAAAAGCTGTGTGAATCCCATCAGCAGGCCGTCGGCAAAGGTGTCCACATCCGCGATCATGCGGCTGACGATATCGCCGGAGGGGTGGCTGTCCAGATAGGAAAGAGGCAGTGTCTGGATCTTCCGCAGCGCCTCATTGCGCAGATCGCGGCTCACCGAAAAGGTGATGCGGTTGTTGCACACGCTCAGCAGCCACTGGGCCAGCGCCGCCGCGCCCGCCACCAGCAGGATCTGCCACACGATGCGCACCACGCCGGGCAGGTCGACCGCCCCCGGGCCGAGCATCCGGTCAATGGCGTCGCCGCACAGAATGGGGATATAGAGCTGCGCCGCCACGCTCACGGCGGCTACGATCAGGCTGCACACCACAAAAAAACCATAGGGGCGTATCTTTTGCAGGACCCGGAGCAGAGCGGCCTTGCTCTCGGCACGGGTCAACTTGTTTTTGGCTTTTGCGCTCATTTCCGCTCCTCTCCTTTCTTGAACTGGCTGGAATAAATTTCCTGATAGACCGGGCAGCTTTCCAGAAGCTCGGCGTGGGTGCCGCGGCCCACCAGATGGCCGTCATCCAGCACCAGGATCTGGTCCGCGTGCTGCAAGCTGGCCGCGCGCTGACTGACGATAAAGACCGTCATTTCTCCGGGCAGAGCGGCCAGCGCTTTGCGTAAAGCCGCGTCGGTGGCGTAGTCCAGCGCGCTGGCACTGTCGTCCAGAATGAGGATCTCCGGCCGGGAGACCAGCGCACGGGCGATGGTCAGGCGCTGCTTCTGGCCGCCGGACAGATTTCGTCCGCCCTGCTCGACCGGTTCGTCCAGTCCCAGCGGCTTGGCGCGCACGAAGTCTGCGGCCTGCGCTGTTTCCAGCGCGGCCCAGAGGTCGGCGTCCGAGGCATTTTGGTCGCCCCAGAGCAGGTTGGAGCGGATGGTGCCGCCAAAGAGCTGCGCCTTCTGCATCACGACGCTGACCGCTCCGCGCAGCCCGGCCCGGGGATATTCCTGTACCGGACGCCCGAACACCTCCACGCTGCCCGCTGTTGCGTCGTAGAAGCGGGGGATCAGGCTGACAAGGCTCGTCTTGCCGCTGCCGGTGCCGCCGATGACGCCGATGGTCTGGCCGCGTCTGGCGGTAAAGGTGATATCGGAAAGGCTGGGCGCGCCCGCGCCCGGATAGGTCAGGCTGACCTGCCGGAACCGGACTGCCTCATCCGCCCGGTCTGCCGGGGCGGGGGAGGGCTGCCCGGCGGGGAACTCCATGCCCGGCTCGGTATCCAGCACGGACTGCACACGGCTGGCACAGGCCAGCGCTTTGCTCGCCTGCACGACCAGATCGGCCAGTTTGACCAGCTCCACAAGGATCTGATTCATGTAGTTGACCAGCGCGATGACGTCGCCGGAGGCCATGCCGCCCACCTGGATCTGGATGCCGCCCACATAGAGCAGCGCCACGATCGCGAGATTTACGATGACATAGGTCAGCGGGTTCATCAGAGCGGCCAGGTGGCCGACATGGAGCTGCAGGCTGGTCAGCAGTGCGTTGGCGTTCTCGAAGCGCTCCACCTCGCTGTCCTGCTTATCGAAGGCCCGCACGACCCGCACGCCGGTCAGGTTCTCGCGGGTCAGGCCCAGTACGCGGTCCAGCCGCGCCTGCACGGTCTTGTAGAGCGGGCGCGTGACCGCCATCACGCCAAAGACCACCACCGACAGCAGCGGGATAGCTACCACGAAGATGAGCGCCGCCCGGGCGTTGACGGTGAACGCCATGAGCATCGCGCCCAGCACCACGAAGGGGCTGCGCAGGAACAGCCGCAGGAACAGGTTCAGGCCGCTCTGCACCTGATTGAGGTCGCTGGTCATGCGGGTGATGAGGGTGCTGGCGCCGAGCTTGTCCAGAGCGGGAAAGCTCAGCTTCTGGATATGCTCGAACAGCGCGTGGCGCAGCCCGGTGGCAAAGCCTACCGAGGCTTTGGCCGCGAAATACTGCGCGGTCAGGCTGCACACCAGTCCGATGGCCGCAAGAAGAAGCAGCAGGCCGCACCGCACGAGGATGTAGCGGAAGTCGTGTGCCGCGATGCCAACGTTGACGATATCGGCCATGACCAGAGGCACGAAAAGGTCAAAGGTGGCTTCCAGCATTTTGAACAGCGGGGCGAGAAGGCTCTCGCGCCGGTAGCCGTCCAGATAACGGAGCATTTGTTTCACGGAAAGGGCATCCTCCTTTTTGTGTTCTCCGCCTATTATAGCGCGGTGCGCGGGGAATTACCAGAAGAGTACAGTGGGAAAACGGGGGTTTTGTTCCTTTTTCGAGAAAAAGGAACCGAAAAAGCTTTTCACACGGCCTGCGCATACGCGCAGGCCAGGATTTTTTGAAGCATAGGGCAGGTTTTACGGCTTTTGTCAGGCGCGGGCGGGCTGTACAGGGTGCGTTTACGCCCTCTCCGTCAT
>JBJERT010000172.1:0-5798 GCA_051882435.1 Faecalibacterium sp. | reverse complement strand
ATCAAATATCTGGCCCACACGGATGTGTGGGCCGTGTGAAAAGTTTTTTCGCTTCCTTTTTTTCAAAAAAGGAAGAAATCTCCCCGTTCAAAATCCCCCCGTTCACAGAAGATTCACGGAAGGACCATAGTTCCGTAGGATTTCTGTGGTATCTTATAACCACGGAAGGGGAGGCCGCAATCCTCTTTCCGGAACATGATTCCTCCTACACCAAACCAAATACCGCAAAAGCTCCCCGCCCGTTTCTGTAAGCCGCAAGACAGAGAGGGGCGGGGTCCTTTTTGCGTATTTTTGGGCGGACCCGAAAAACTAGAAGAAAAAATCCAAAAACCTATTGACAAACCGGGCTGGTAGGAATATAATTCAGACATCCCCACAAACTAAGTGGGAAGAATGAAGAAAGGGGGCCGCCGCAATGTCTCGCATCTGGAACGCACTGCTGCATGAAAATTTCCGCTGTGGGCGAATGTGCCTTGGCCGGGCAGATCGTTTTGCCGGGGTCCATGCGCTGCCCTCTTATGGGCGAATGTGACGCAGCTCCCTGTGAAAAACGTTTCTGACCCGGTGCGCACGGAACGCGCAACGGGTCTTTTTTTACCGAAAAATAATACAAAAAGTATGAATAGAGAGGGAAATTACAATGTCAAACTATAAATTTGAGACGCTTCAGCTCCACGTTGGCCAGGAACAGCCGGATCCCGCTACCGATGCCCGCGCGGTACCCATTTACCAGACTACCTCTTATGTGTTCCGCAACAGCCAGCATGCGGCAGACCGCTTCGGTCTGGCGGACGCGGGCAACATCTACGGTCGTCTGACCAACTCCACGCAGGACGTGTTTGAAAAGCGCATCGCCGCGCTGGAGGGCGGCACGGCGGCTCTGGCCGTAGCCAGCGGCGCGGCAGCCATCACCTATACCATCGAGGCGCTGGCCCAGGCCGGGGACCATATCGTAGCGCAGAAGACCATTTATGGCGGCAGCTACAATCTGCTGGCCCACACGCTGAAGCAGTACGGCGTGACGACGACCTTTGTCAACGTCCACGATCTGGACGAGGTGGAGAACGCCATCCAGCCGAATACCAAAGCTCTCTATCTGGAAACGCTGGGCAACCCGAACAGCGATATCCCGGACATCGACGCGCTGGCCGCTCTTGCACACCGGCACGGCCTGCCGCTGGTCATTGACAACACCTTCGGCACTCCGTACCTGATCCGCCCCATCGAGCATGGCGCAGACATCGTGGTCCACTCCGCGACCAAATTCATTGGCGGTCATGGCACGACGCTGGGTGGTGTGATCGTGGACGGCGGCACGTTTGACTGGAAAGCCAGCGGCCGTTATCCCAACATTGCGGCCCCCAATCCCAGCTATCATGGCATCTCCTTTGCGGATGCCGCCGGTCCTGCCGCTTTCGTAACCTACATCCGCGCGATCCTCCTGCGGGACACTGGCGCGGCGATCTCGCCCTTCAATGCCTTCCTGCTGCTGCAGGGTACCGAGACCCTGAGCCTGCGTCTGGAGCGCCACGCGGAGAACACCAAAAAGGTCGTGGACTACCTTGCCCATCATCCGCAGGTGGAAAAGGTCAACCATCCCTCTCTGCCGGACCATCCCGACCACGCGCTGTATGAGAAATACTTCCCCAACGGCGGCGCGTCTATCTTCACCTTCCAGATCAAGGGCGGCAAGGAGGAAGCCTTCCGCTTCATTGACGCATTGGAGATCTTCTCCCTGCTGGCAAACGTGGCGGATGTCAAGAGTCTGGTCATCCATCCGGCTTCTACCACGCACAGCCAGCTCAATGAAGCTGAGCTGAACGATCAGGGCATCTACCAGAACACCATCCGCCTTTCCATCGGCACCGAGCACATCGATGATATCCTTGCCGACCTCGAAAAGGGCTTTGCCGCGGTACGCAACGGCTGAGCGGGGCGGTATCCTCCACTGGTTTCCATTTTCCTTGTTGCAGAACAAAAGGCCTTCAGCATGCTGCCGAAGGCCTTTTGTTATTTCTTATCGAGAGAAGATGAAACCGTTTTTTCAAGTGAATGGTCCTCCCTTTTTTCAAAAGGGAGGACCGCCGTATCATACGCCGGAGGCGCCGTAGTTTGCCAGAACACGGGCAGAAGGATCGTTGACGTTGCAGTTGGGCCAGGCCTTGTTGGGCATCCAGAAGCCCACGATGGTGCGGCTCTGGTCGTAGTAATATTTCTCGAAGATCTCGCGGTAGAGCAGGCTCTCCTTGGTAAAGGGCATGCAGTGAGCGGAGTAGTTGGCACGGCGGAGCTGAAATTCCTCGTCGGTATAGTAGCTCTCGGCGTATTCCTTGATATCATCCACCATGCTGTGGCCCACCGCGTCGGAGAAGGCTGCTTTTTCGCGCCACAGGATCTCCGGCGGCAGCCAGTCGCCCTCAAAGGCCTTGCGCAGCAGGTATTTGCCCTTGCCGTAGCTGTTCAGCTTCTTCTCGGGGTCGATGGACATGACGTAGCGCACAAAGTCCAGATCGCCAAAGGGCACACGGGCCTCGATGCTGTTCGCCGAGATGCAGCGGTCAGCGCGCAGCACGTCGTACATATACAGCTCGCGGATACGCTTCTGGGATTCCTGCTGGAAAGCGTCCGCCGTGGGGGCATAGTCCGTGTACTTATAGCCGAACAGCTCATCCGAGATCTCACCGGTCAGCAGCACGCGCACGTCGGTCTGCTCGTGGATGGCTTTGCACAGCAGATACATGCCCATGCTGGCGCGGATGGTGGTGATATCCCAGGTGCCCAGAATGCGGATGACCTCCTCCAGGCTCTGGAGGACGATCTCCCGGTTGATGATGATCTCATGATGCTCGCTGCCCAGATACTCCGCAGTCTGCCGGGCGTATTTCAGGTCGATGGCGTCGGTATCCATACCGATGGCAAAGGTGCGGATGGGTTTGCCCAGCTTTTTGGCCGCGATGGAACACACCAGCGAGGAGTCCAGACCGCCCGACAGCAGGAAGCCCACCGGCGCATCGGCATCCAGACGCTTTTCTACACCTGCGATGAGCTTTTCGCGGATGTTTTTGAGGATCGTGTCCATATCATCGGCGTGGGGCGCGGGCACATCCGCGATGTCCTCATACCGCACGAAGCGGCCGTCGCAATAGTAGCTGCCGATGGGGAAGGGGCGGATGTCGTCGCACCAGCCCACAAGGTTCTGCATCTCGGAGGCAAAGGCGATCTTATGACTGGATTTGGAATAGCCATAGAACAGCGGCCGGATGCCGATGGGGTCCCGCGCGGCGATAAGACGGTCCTTGCGGGAATCGTAGAGGATCAGTGCGAACTCCGAATCCATATGCCGGAACATATCCAGCCCATACTCATAGTAGAGCGGCAGCAGGATCTCGCAGTCGCAGTCGGATTTGAACTTGTAGCCCGCCCGTTTCAGGATCTCCTTCTCAAACCGGAACCCATACAGCTCGCCGTTGCAGACCACGCAGTCCGCACCGCGGTAGAACGGCTGCATGCCGTCCGGTGTCAGTCCCATAATGGCCAGCCGCCCAAAGCCCATCAGGCCGAACGGCCCCTCCACCACGCGCTGGTCGTCCGGCCCGCGGCTGACGGTGCGCATCAGATATTCCCTGAATTTTTCGGCACTCAGGTCGTGCCCGGTATAGCCCATCACACAACACATACTTCTTACCCCTCATTTTTCCAAAAATAATAAAAAATACGGCAGCCATTCGTTCCCGTTTGCTCTAGGACGAATGCTGCCGTATCCGTGGTGCCACCTAACTTACCGGCGCAAAGCAGACCGCGCCAGTCACTTTTGTGCGTTCTCGCCATTGAAAACGCTGCCGCGCTAACGGACGGCTGCCGTCGGCCCCTACTGCCGCCGCGCGGGTTCAGGGGGAAGCTCACGGGTGTTCGTTCGGGTCCGGCTCCCTGCGCGGCTCACACCTGCCCGCGCTCTCTGCAAGGAAACGGTTGGACCCTACTTTTCCCGGTCAATGCTTTTCTTGAGTGAATTGTATCACGGCTTTTTGTCCGTGTCAACAGCCGCGCCGGATTTTTGTGCGTTTTGCGCGGCGCAGGTGCGGCACAGCCCATAAAGCACACTGCCTTCGCACTGGAGCGTAAAGCCGTGGTCTTCGGTCAGGTGGCGGCGCACCTGCTCCATGAATCCGCAGTCCAGATGATAGATACGCCCGCATTGTACGCATTTAAGATGCAGATGCTCCCGGCAGTGCCGGCCCTCGTCCACATATTGGAACACGGCCCGCTCGCCTTTGTCCGCGACATACTTCATGATGCGCTGTTCCCCGGCCAGTTTGTCCAGATAGCGATAGACCGTGGTGGGGTTGGGGCTGGCCCCCTCGGACTCCAGATGTTCGAGGATATTGGACGCGCTGACCGCGTGCTGCCGGTTTTTGATGAGATAATCCAGGATGAGCTGGCGGGTCTTGGTATTGTAGCCATCGCTGCGTGGCATGGAACGAACCCCCTCCTTTTGAATTTGGAAACATTTGTCCTTATTGTAGCACATTTTTTGCACAGTTGCAAAAAACGCCACTGGGATTGTTAAATTTGGAAACAAGCACAAAAAATGATTCGGTAAAATATGAAAAAATTGGATTGTTTCCCTTGGAAAATCAGAAAAATATCCAAATCTGTGGCGAACATCTTGTATTAAATGCCGGATTGTGAAATAATATACAAAAAGAAGAATCGTACCATGTATACAGGAAGATGAGGAATAAAACCCGGATGTGCGGGCGGAAGGCATGCGCCAGACAACAGAGCGCATACGATATGGAGAATGCAATCTTTTTCAGCTGAGAGTGGGAGAATGTGAAATGAAGGAAATGGAGAACTCTTTGAAGCCGAGCTTGAAACTGCAGGCGTATCAGTATTTGAAGACCAAGATCCTCAACTGTGAGTACCGTCCCAACGAGTTTCTGAACGAGCAGAAGCTCTGCGCCGAGATGGGCAACATCAGCCGTACCCCCATGCGGGACGCGCTGGGCCGTCTGGAGCAGGAGGGACTGATCACCATCCTGCCCAAAAAGGGCCTGATGGTCTCGGGCATCACGGAAGAGGATGTCCACAGCATGTTCGAGATGCGCCTTCTGGTGGAGCCGTATGCCCTGCGCGTCTACGGCAGCGCCCTCCCCCGGGAGGAACTGGAGCAGTTCGAGCGGTTGATGCGCGCCCCGGAACAGATCGAGGATTTCTGCAAATCGGACGACGATTTCCACGAGCTGCTCATGAGCACGCTGCCCAACAAGTATCTTCGGCTGTCCTATGACCGCATCACGGGCCTGAACACCCGGTTCCGCATCATGACCGGCAAGGTGAGCATGATCAATCAGGATCAGACCTGTGCGGAGCATCTCCGCATTCTGGACGCCGCCCTTCATGAGGACTGGGACGGCGCCGCCGAGGCGCTGCAGCACCATCTGGAGCTGGCGCGTGATAAAGCAGAGGGGGTCATTAAGGTCATCCGGCTTTGGTGAGCGCTGCGTTTGTCAGAATATCGTATCCCGCAGGGCGGCAGCCCAGGTCGTGGAGCCAGCCGCCCTGTTTTCTGTTCTGCATGCAGACAGATAAGCCCTGAAACGGCTTTTTGGCCATGCCTCCCGGCGGATAAGGCGGAAGAAAGACGGTATAAAAAGAAAAAGCAGAAAAAGAGTTGACAAACGGTGCGATTCATGCTAAAATAAACAAGTCGGTCGGGCAACACCGAAGGACAAAATAAAGAAGGGCGTGTTCCCGAGTGGCCAATGGGGACAGACTGTAAATCTGCTGCTTTTCAG
>JBJERT010000171.1:0-5868 GCA_051882435.1 Faecalibacterium sp. | reverse complement strand
AAAGGAACAAATCAAAGGAACAAATCGTCTCCTTACTCCGACCGCAGTGCCTTGACAGGGTTGCACTTGGCTGCGCTGCGGGAGGGGATCAGGCCGCCCAGCATGGTCAGCACAGTGGCCAGCAGGATCAGGACCGCCGCGGCGTTCAGAGGCAGGAAAGCCGTTACCTGGTCAGTGCCTGCCACAGAGCGGATGAAAGCGTTGCCGGGGATGAGCAGAAGCTCGCTCAGCAGGATGCCCATGCCGCCGGAGCACATGCCGATGATGAAGGTCTCCGCGTTAAAGACGGCAGAGACGTTCCGCTTGGATGCGCCGATGGCGCGCAGGATGCCGATCTCCTTGCGGCGTTCCAGGACGCTGATATAGGTGATGACGCCGATCATGATGGACGAGACCACCAGCGAAATGGCAACGAAGGCAACCAGCACATAGCTTATCATATTGACGATACTGGTCACAGAGGTCATCATGGTGCCCACCACATCGGTGTACTGGATGACCTTTTCCTCATTGCCCTGCGCTTCCATAGCGGTGTTGTAGGCGTCCAGCTTTTCCAGAATGACCGCTTTGCTGTCAAAATTCCGGGGATAGATCCGGATCTGGGTGGGGCTGTTCTGGTCTGCGTAGCCCAGCGTCTGAAGATTGCTGTTGTAGGTAGAGGAGGCGGAGAGCATCGTGGATTTGAACAGCTCGGCCAGGTCCTGTTCGCTCATATTGAACTGGATCGCGTTCTGGAAAGCGTTGGTGTCGATGTGGATCGCGTTCTCCATCTGGCTGCCCAACTGAGCAAAATTCTGCTTGAGCGAAGTCTGGAGGCTTTGCGCCAGCTGGGTCATGATCTGCTGCATCGCATCGGTGAGCTGAATCTCCAGCGCTGCCGCGATCTGTGTGGAGTAGCTCTCCATGACCGATTGCAGAGTCTGTTGCATCGCCGCGCTGAACTGCTCCTTCATGTCGTCGCTGCCCAGCAGCGTATTCATGGCATCGGAGAGCATCGCCTGGAACTCGGCGGTCTTGAGATAGTCCGAAAAGCCCAGCCGGTTCCAGTTCAGCCGGACGATGTTCTTGATGACATAATCCTTATATCCGTCAAAGACCTTTTGCAGCAGCTCCTGCATCGTGTCCGCAGGAATGGACAGATCTAGGCTACCCAACAGCTCGGCCAGATCGATCTCGGGAAATTCCATGCCGTCCAGCGAGATGCTGCCGGGGTCGATCATGCCGGAAAGGTCGATGGACTCACCGTTGAGCTGGAACACATTATCCAGGTCGAAGTTCAGCGCGCCCTGATCGAACTGGAAAGCGTTTTTCAGCGCTTCCACATCTACGGTGAACATGGAATCCAGCGAGAAGTTACCGCTAGAGTCCTTGACGCCAAATTCCTCGCCCGTGAACACATTCGTAAAGGGGTCCTCGAGCTGCTGCTGGACGATGAGGCTGTTCTGCGCATACTCGATCACATGGGCAGGCAGCTCCGAGGAATACGCGATGCCGGAGGTGAGCATTGCAGCCGAAGCCCCTGCCATGGGCTGCACGACGCCCACCACCACAAGATCCTCGCTGCGTTCCACGAGGTCCTGCATAAAGGCTTCGTCGTCGGATTTATCTTTCCAAAGGCCATAGTCCTCGTCATAGACATACTTATCCGCAGCCTCCACGAGCTTGAATTTCAGACCCATAAAGTCATCCAGCGTATAAGTGCGGTCATCGACAGGGACATCCACTTCCTGATTCTGGGCAAACTGCTGGACCATCTTGTCCAGCTCGGCGGAATCGCGCAGACCCATGGCATAGAGCGCATAATCGGTAATACTGCCGGAGGAATCCAGAACCACGACGCATTCATTGTAGCGCTCCGGCCAGCGGCCTGCCCGCACTTCATACTGCGACTGATAGAGCGCCGGTTCCTCGGGCAGCGCAGAAAAGACGCTCGTGTTCATCATGGAGGACATCATATCGTTGGTGGAGGAGCTGGAGCTGATGCCCAGCGCCGACAGAGTGTTGTCCGGGTTGACCTGCCGGATGCCGTCTCCGTCCAGACGATAGATCTGCGGTGTGACGCCGTAAGAGTATTCGATGGAGGTCGCGTCCTCGCGGATCGTGCAGTCCTCGCTTTCCAGATAGGCTTTCAGGGCGGTCAGATCGTTGGAGGTCAGGCCGGAGACCATCTTGGCCACGAGCTGCCGGACGGTGACCGTGTCGGTTCCGTCGCCCCCATCCCCGGCATCCGATTTGGAGGGCGGGGCAAACAGAGAAGTCAGGTCCATGCCTCCGCTCAGGATCTGGAGCGGATATTCCGAAAGCGTGTTCTGCTCCACGTCGGCGATGTAGCCATTCACGCCGTTGGACAGCGCCAGGATCAGCGCGATGCCGATGATGCCGATAGACCCGGCGAACGAGGTGAGCAGAGTGCGCGCCAGCTTGGTGCGCAGGTTGTTGAAACTCAGATGCAGCGCGGTACCCATGGACATGGAGGAGCGGCCCATATTTTTGTGGACCGGCGGAGCCAGCT
The DNA here is from genome assembly GCA_051882435.1 of Faecalibacterium sp. Classification (GTDB taxonomy): domain Bacteria; phylum Bacillota; class Clostridia; order Oscillospirales; family Ruminococcaceae; genus Faecalibacterium. The sequence continues at coordinate 3,356 of JBJERT010000171.1, read as the reverse complement.
CTCCGGCCTCAGGGTCATAGGGGCGGGAGTCCGAGCGGATCACGCCGTCACGCAGCTTGACGATGCGGGTGGCGTAGCGTTCGGCCAGCTCGGGGTTGTGGGTGACCATGACCACCAGCCGGTCCCGGGCCACCTCTTTGAGCAGCTCCATGACCTGGATGCTGGTCTCGCTGTCCAGCGCGCCGGTCGGTTCGTCGGCCAGCAGGATATCCGGGTTGTTGACCAGCGCACGGGCAATGGCAACGCGCTGCATCTGTCCGCCGGACATCTCGCCCGGGTGCTTGTGGAGCTGGTTGCCCAGCCCGACCTTTTCCAGGGCCTCAGTGGCGCGCCGTTTGCGCTCGGCAGAAGGGACTCCCGAGATGGTCAGCGCCAGCTCCACATTGGCAAGGATCGTCTGGTGCGGGATAAGGTTGTAGCTCTGGAACACGAAACCGATGGTGTGGTTGCGATAGGAGTCCCAGTCCCGGTCGGTGTATTTTTTGGTAGAGATACCGTTGATGATAAGGTCGCCGCTGTCGTAGCGGTCCAGGCCGCCGATGATGTTGAGCAGCGTGGTCTTACCCGAGCCGCTGGGGCCGAGAATGGCAACAAATTCATTGTCGCGCAGGTTGAGGCTGACGTCGTTCAGCGCGACCTGGATCAGGTCTCCGGTCTTATATTCCTTGTGTAGCTTTTTCAGTTGCAGCATGCGGTCTCCTTTTCTGCGTGGGCGCGGCAGAGAAAAACGGCCCGTGCGCGGACACGGGCGCGGGGATGGATCGGGCGTTAAATCCAGATGATTGTAACAGACGAATGTGAACAAACCATTGCATTCAAGTGGAAATTTTTGAGGATATGGCTCCGGGCTTCCATGCACCTTTTGCCAGGCACCTTTATTGAAGAAAGTACCCCAAATTTCTGACTGGTATACAGCCTTTGCGGCCAGCAAAAGACTTCGGTTTCTCCGCCATTCAAACAATGCGATGTTTTCCGGGACGTTCTTATGGGATTTTATGGATGCGCAATGGGCTGGACTGAAAAGCCCTTGCATTTGCGGGGCAGAGGTGGTATCTTTAGGAAGACAGACCGCCCCAGTAACAGCTGAAACAGCCTTTGTGCCTGAAAAGCTGTGTCCCAAGGTCTGCGGTTTCTCCATTTTTCGAAATAATCCCGTGTTATCGAAAAATATAAATGGAGAGAAAAAGGAAAAGTTACAATTTTCTCTATTTCGTCTTTTTGCGACGCATCTTGACGCTTTTTTCTTGTTGCATCTTTCTCCATGGCTCTTTACAATAGAAGAAATAACAAAAATACAGAGGAATACCCCGCGGGTGGGCGTATGTGCCCTGTGGTCAGGAGGAAGTATCATGGAGAAACCATTTTCATCGCTTACGAGACAGTTTTCGTGGATCGAAGGGCTGCAAAAGCCGTATACGCTGGTCTATTCTCTGGATGCGGAAGGCCCGAACGGCTGTGAGCTGACGCTTTGCCGCACGGGCACGCATGCCCGCGTGGAGAGTCTGCATCTTCCGGCTGCCCCGGAGATGTGCAGCTGTGTACTGCAATTCCTGTGCGAAAACGCGGTGCAGCCGGAGCTGTGCCGGGATGTGCTCGCGGATATCTGGCCGCTGGAAACACCGGGTGGGAAAGGCGGCGTTGTGTGTGAACGATAAAAAGACCGCGGGGCTGCGTGTCGCGCTGGCCAGCTATGATGCCCGGGAACTGCGGGTGCAGCAGCGCTACTTGCAGGAACAATGTACCACACTTATCTGCTGTGGATTCCAGAAAGGGCAGACCCTGCTGGACGCTCTTGGAAAAGAAGATTGCTTTGACGTTATCGTTTTGGGCAGTGAGCTGGAAGATATGGATCAGCTTCGGTTTATCCAAAAGCTGCGCGATCTGGAGCATCGACCGCTGTTGCTGCTTTTCAACGAGGGGCGCCGCCGCAGCCATACAGCACGGAGACTGGGTCTGGAGAGCGATCATGTGCTGCATGCGGGCCTGGAGGAGCTGATGCGTGAGCTGTCCCGGCAGCCGGGCTGTACCGGTACGGCGTTCGATCTGCAATGCCGCCGTCTTTATATGGCATGGGGCATCCGCCAGCCGGATGGCAACTGTGGTTATTTTACCGCGGCTCTGCGCATCGCCTGCGAGAGTGAGCGCCATCTGGCTATTCGCAAGGAGATCCTTCAACGGGTCAGTGAGGAAGAGCATGTCACCGTATCCGCAGTGGACAGTGGCATCCGCCGTATGGTGGATGAGCTGGAAGCTCAGCAGGCACCCGGCTGGCAGGTATTCAAACAAAAAGCTCACTTTACCAAAAAGCCCAGCACCGGCAAGCTCATTTATGCGGCCAAGGAGCAACTGCTGCGGGGGATGCCACAGCGTTGAACTTCGGAACGAGAGAAACTATTGTGGAAAGGAGAAGGCACAGTGACGCAGGAAGCAAAACGGGAGGCACAGGCCTCGCTGACGATACAGGAGATCCCCCAGAAAGCAATCGAAGATGTTTGTTTCCGCGCGCTGGGCCTCGTCGATCGCAACCGGGAATATCTGGAACAGCATTTGCAGCAGGCGGGACCGGACCCCGAAGCGGCCCAGGCGCTGGCGGATATCGCCGCGGCGTCCAGCCAAATGGAACGTGCGCTGGGCGAGCTGATGGACCTTTTGGACTGTCTGCGTGGTCAGCCGGAGCCTGTTCTGCGGCCCGTGGACCTGTGCGAGCTGCTGAAAGGGGTTCTGGATATCGCTGCGCCGGTCCTGCACGCCCGCGGTATTGAGCTGACGTTGGACTGCCCGGCAGAGCCAGAAAAGGGCTGGGTCCTGGCGGACTGGGATCGTGCGGTGCAGGTCTGCCTGCATCTGCTTTCCAACGCGCTGCACGCCTGCGGCAAAGGGGGCCATGTGCAGCTTGCCCTCAGCGGCGGAGCGGAGCGATGGCTGCTGACTATCACAGACGATGGCTGCGGCCTGAAAGAGCAGGGGAGTGAAGAGGAGCGTCTGGAATGCCGCCGCCGCTTTTTGGGCGGCGCACGGGCCGGGCTGCTGCTCTGCCGGGAATACTGCCGCCGAATGGATTGGACGTTGGAACTTGTGGACCGCCCTGAAGGCGGCGCACAGGCTCGCCTGAGCATCCCTGCCCGCCCGGAACAACTGCCGCCGGCCCGGACCGTGGAACTGCATGCCGAGGACGATTGGACGCGGGCGGACCGATTTTATCTTCTGCGCCAGTTCCTGTTGCGGGATCTGCGTACTCTGCCCGGGTCGGAGAAAACGCTCCGAAAATACTGAATCGATCTCCCAGAGCCAGACCGGCATAGACAGTGCCCGGTCTGGCTCTGTTTTTTGATTTGAACCGCGCTGTGGGAGCTGCA